>NZ_JBQJIK010000044.1:0-68651 GCF_052078665.1 Inquilinus sp. CA228
CCGCCGCATGGGCCATGCCGGCGCCGTGATCTCCGGCGGCCATGACACCGCCGACCACAAGATCGAGGCGCTGAAGGCCGCCGGCATCGCCGTCGCCGACTCCCCGGCATCGCTCGGCAAGACCATGGTCCGGGTGCTGCGCGAAGGCAGCCGCGCCGCCGCGGAATAGCGGTCGCGAGATGCTGCGGTGCAGCCACGATTCCGGCTTGTCAGCGCAGCGGAAACGGTCTTTGGTATCTCAGGTTCTGCATTTGGTATGCCAGAGGGCCGGCCATAACGGCCCCAGATAACAACGACATAACCGAGGGGAGGGGCAGCCGATTCACACATCGGCGCAACGGTACTGTTGACCCAACGAAGCCGGTCGATTCCGGTCCGCGGCCGCAGTCCGGCGCACCCCTCCTCGAGGACGATGGCGTCCGTCACGGGCCGTCACCTCCGATGCCATGGGGTTGCCTCAACCGACATGCGAAGGATTGGGACGGAAATGCTGACTGAAAACTCATCCCAGACAGGGCCGGCGATCAAAGGACCGCCAGGGGGACGCTGGCTCCAGCTGCTCATCGGCATCGTCTGCATGGCGATGGTGGCGAACCTGCAATATGGCTGGACCCTGTTCGTCGGGCCGATCAATGCCACGCATCACTGGGGACTGCCGGCGATCCAGGTTGCCTTCACCATCTTCGTGCTGACCGAGACCTGGCTGGTACCGGTCGAAGGCTGGTTCGTCGACAAGTTCGGGCCGCGCATCGTGGTCCTGATCGGCGGCCTGCTCTGCGCCATCGCCTGGGCGCTGAACTCGGTGGCGGATTCGCTGACCCTGCTCTACATCGCCGCGGCGATCGGCGGTATCGGCGCCGGCGCCGTCTACGGCACCTGCGTCGGCGCGGCGCTGAAATGGTTCCCGGACCGGCGCGGCCTGGCGGCGGGGCTGACCGCGGCCGGCTTCGGCGCCGGCTCGGCCGTGACCATCGTGCCGATCGCCAACATGATCCATTCCTCGGGCTATGAATCGACCTTCATGACCTTCGGCCTGATCCAGGGCGGCGCCGTGGTGCTGCTGTCCTTCCTGCTGGCGACGCCGGCCAAGGGCCAGCTGCCGGTGATGAAGGCCAAGATCGCGCAGACCCGGCGCGACTATGCGCCGTCGGAGATGCTGCGCAGCCCGGTGTTCTGGGTGATGTACGCGATGTTCGTCATGGTCGCCTCGGGCGGCCTCCTGGCGACGGCGCAGTTGGCCCCGATCGCGGCCGACTTCAAGATCGGCGACACGCCGGTCAGCCTGCTCGGCCTGACCATGCCGGCCCTGACCTTCGCGCTGTCGCTCGACCGCGTGCTGAACGGCGTCACCCGGCCGTTCTTCGGCTGGGTCTCGGACCATATCGGCCGCGAGAACACGATGTTCATCGCCTTCTTCCTGGAGGGGGTCGGCATCGTCATGCTGATGGAGTTCGGCCAGGACCCGGTGGCGTTCGTGATCCTGACCGCGATGGTGTTCTTCGCCTGGGGCGAGATCTACTCGCTGTTCCCGGCGACCTGCGGCGACACCTTCGGGTCGCGCTACGCCACCACCAATGCCGGGCTGCTCTACACCGCCAAGGGGACGGCCTCGCTGGTCGTGCCCCTCGCCAGCATCGCGGTCGCCCAGCTCGGCAGCTGGGACATGGTGTTCATCTTCGCCGCGCTGGTGAACGTGATCGCGGCGGTGATGGCGATGTTCGTGCTCAAGCCGATGCGGGCCCGGGCGCTGGAACAGGCACGAGCCGGCATGACCCCGGAAGGGGAGCCGCGCCTCGCCAACTGAGAACCGGGCCGGGACGCCCCCGGCATCCGAGACAATCCCCAGGGAGGCGAGCCATCGCCTCCCTTTTTCTTTGGCTGCTGCGCCTTACAGCGCACGCATGAAGCTGGCCCAGGTCGGGTCGGCGGCCTCGGACTCATCGGTCTCGCCGCCGGTCTCGGCCCGGCGCAGCCCGTCCGCGGCATTGCCCGACAGCGAGCCGCCCTGGGCCACCGCCAGGCGGGGGGCGGAGACGAGGCCCAGGAGGGCGACGAGGGCCAGTGCGGTCCCGATCAGCAAGCCGGTCATGATCAATCCTTTCGCGGGGTTCGTGTCCTGCTGCGATGCAATATACGCCCGATCGGCGAACGGGCAAGACAATCTGGTATACAGAATACGTAAAACGGGTATGCAGCCGACCGCTGGCTGGCGGCTCCGCTTTCTCATCATCGTCACCAGAAAAAATATCGTAGATACAATGAGATAGATCGGATTCCTCCGAGTGAGCCGGAATCTGCAGATCTGCCATGGTTATCTGGCATACAAAATCCATAATGCGCGATCTTGCTGAAGGTCAGCGTCTCTGCCATATGATGCAGCGCAAGAGACCCAACCCACGGAGCCCGCCATGACCCTCGGTTTGATCGCCCTCATCATCGCCGGCGCCGGCCTGGCCGCCGTGATCTCCGAGATTGCCGTGAAGGCGCCCGACCTGTTCGGTTCGATCGCCACCGATGTCCGCCGCATGGCGACGCCGCATCGCCGGGCGGCCGAAGTTCAGGCCCCCGCCAACAGCAACCTCTGGCGCAAGGCGGCCTGAGCAGGCCTCTCTCCCGCTTTCAACGTTTCCGCATGTCAGAACAGGCGGCCCCTCTCGGGCCGCCTGTCGTCGTTTCCGGCCCTTGTGCACAGGCGAAGAGGTGACGCCGGCCCTAACGGCCTGGAAAGGGCCGATCTTTCGCTGTTTGTAATTTCGTTCTGCTGCGATGCGGTGTGGCGATCGAAATGAATCGATCCGGTTCACAAAAGATCCATTGCGTTACATTCCAGATACAATATATTGGATACCAGCCAGTCTCGGTCACCGACCTGGCCATCCACCAACAAGACAGTCGGGCCGCGATTGACGCGAAGCCGCGGCGCTGGGGAGGCACCAATGACCGGGAAATTGCGCAACGCGCTTCTGCATGGATTCGCCTGTGCCGCGGCTGCTGTCACCTTGCTGGGGGCGGGCATCGCCCAGGCGGACTGGAAACCCACCCGCAACGTCGAATTCGTCGTGCCCGCGGGCACCGGCGGCGGCGCCGATCAGATGGCCCGCATGATCCAGGGCATCATCCAGAAGCACGGGCTGATGGAGCAGTCGATCGTCGTGGTCAACCGCTCCGGCGGCGCCGGGGCGGAAGGCTTCCTCGACGTCAAGGGGTCGGGCGGCGACCCGCACAAGATCATCATCACCCTGTCGAACCTGTTCACCACCCCGCTGGCGACCGGCGTGCCATTCAACTGGAAGGATCTGACGCCGGTCACAATGCTGGCGCTGGACGAGTTCATCCTGTGGGTGAATTCCTCCGAGCCGTATCAGACGGCGCAGGACTACGTCACCGCGATCAAGGCGGGGGGCGACAACGCCTTCAAGATGGGCGGCACCGGCTCGAAGCAGGAAGACCAGATCATCACCGCCGGGCTCGAGCAGATCATCGGCAAGCGGCTGACCTACATCCCCTACAAAGGCGGCGGCGACGTCGCCGCCCAGCTGGTCGGCAACCACGTCAACTCCAGCGTCAACAACCCGATCGAGGCGGTGTCGCAATGGCGCGCCGGCGCGCTGCGCCCGCTCTGCGTCTTCGACGACCAGCGCATTGCCGTGACCACGCCGCAGGCGGAAGGCAAGGCCTGGAGCGACGTGCCGACCTGCAAGGAGGCCGGCCTGGACATGAAGTACCTGATGCTGCGCGGCATCTTCATGCCGCCCGAGGCGTCGCCGGATCAGGTGGCCTATTATGTCGGGCTGTTCGAGAAGGTGCGTGACACGCCCGAGTGGAAGGAGTTCATGGCGGCCGGCGCCTTCAACACCACCACCATGACCGGCGATGCGTTCAAGACCTGGCTGACCGAAACCGAGCAGACCCACAAGAGCCTGATGGAAGTGGCCGGCTTCATCGCGAAGTAGGGCCTGGTCCCGGGGGCCCTCCGCCCCCGGGCCTCCGTTTCCCGACGTCCCCGAGGAGGATCAGGCATGGCGAACCACGAGCAGGGATCCGAGAGCACCGTCAGCGTGCGGACGATGGAGATCATCGTCGCGGCCGTCCTGATGATCATCGCCGTGGTGGTGATGGTCGACAGCCTGCGGGTCGGCATCGGCTGGGCCTATGACGGCCCGGAATCGGGCTATTTCCCGTTCTATGTCGGCCTCGCCCTGTTCCTGGCCAGCGCCGGCACGCTGCTGGTCAACCTGTTCGGCCGGTCGGCCGATCTCGGCGCCTTCGTCGGGCGGTCCCAGCTCAAGCTGGTCATGAAGGTGCTGGCGCCGACCATCGTGTTCGTGGCGCTGATCGGCTTCACCGGCCTCTACGTCGCCGCGGCCCTGTTCATCGCCTTCTTCATGCGCTGGCTCGGCAAATACCCGGTGGCGAAGATCGTGCCCGTCGCGATCCTGGTGCCGGTCGCGCTCTTCCTGATGTTCGAGATCTGGTTCCTGGTGCCGCTGCCCAAGGGGCCGCTCGAGACCATGCTCGGCTACTAGCCGGCCGATCGGAACAACGAAAGACCCGCGCGCAGCGGGCGACGCGAAACGCTGGGAGGGATCGTTGGACGCGCTCTATTCTCTGATTCACGGCTTCGGCGTGCTCGCCGACCCGATGAACATCGTCTACATGTTCGTCGGCATCACGCTCGGCGTGCTGATCGGCGTCCTGCCCGGGCTTGGCGGCGCCAACGGCGTGGCCATCCTCCTGCCGCTGACCTTCGCGATGTCGCCGACCTCGGCGATCATCATGCTGTCCTGCATCTACTGGGGGGCGCTGTTCGGCGGCGCCATCACCTCGATCCTGTTCAACATCCCCGGGGAGCCGTGGTCGGTCGCCACCACCTTCGACGGCTATCCCATGGCGCAGCAGGGCAAGGCCGCGGAAGCGCTGACGGCGGCCTTCACCTCGTCCTTCTTCGGCGCCTTCGTCGCCGTCGTGCTGCTGACCTTCCTGGCGCCCTTGATCGCCAGCTTCGCCCTGCGCTTCGGACCGGCGGAGTTCTTCGCGGTCCAGCTCCTGACCTTCTGTAGTTTCATCGGCATGGGCCGCGAGGCGCCGTTGAAGGTGATCGCCTCGATGATGCTCGGCTTCGCCCTGGCCGCGGTCGGCCTCGACACCGTCACCGGCCAGCTGCGCATGACCTTCGGGTCGACCGAGCTGCTGCGCGGCTTCGACTTCCTGATCGCGGTGATCGGCCTGTTCGGCATCGGCGAGATCCTGCTGACCATGGAGGAAGGCCTGGCCTTCCGGGGCAAGAGCGCGAAGATCAACGCCAAGGTGGTGCTGGAGGCCTGGAAGCAGCTGCCGAAATACTGGGTCACGGCGATCCGAAGCGCGATCGTCGGCTGCTGGATGGGCATCACCCCGGGCGGCGCCACCCCCGCCTCCTTCATGGCCTACGGCCTGGCCAAGCGGTTCTCGCGCAACGGCAAGCGCTTCGGCCGCGGCGAGATGGAGGGCGTGGTCGCGCCGGAGACCGCGGCCCATGCCGCCGGCACCAGCGCCCTGCTGCCGATGCTGACCCTCGGCATCCCCGGGTCGCCGACCGCGGCGGTGCTGCTGGGCGGCCTCTTGATCTGGGGGCTGCAGCCCGGGCCGCTGCTGTTCGTCGAGCACCCCGACTTCGTCTGGGGCCTGATCGCCAGCATGTATCTCGGCAACATCGCCGGGCTGATCGTGGTGCTGACGACGGTGCCGCTGTTCGCCTCGATCCTGCGCATCCCGTTCAGCATCATCGCGCCGGTGATCATCGTCATCTGCGCGGTCGGCGCCTACACGGTCAACAACGCCCTGGCCGATATCAGCGTCATGCTGGTCTTCGGCGTCGTCGGCTACCTGTTCAAGAAGCTGTCCTATCCGCTGGCGCCCCTGGTGCTGGCCCTGGTGCTGGGCGACATGGCCGAGGGCTCGTTCCGGCAGGCGATGCTGCTGTCCCAGGGCAGCCTGTCGATCTTCTGGTCGAACGGCCTGGTCGGCAGCATCTGCGCCCTGGCCCTGGCGATGCTGTTCTGGCCGCTGATCTCGCTCGTGATCGCCCGCCTGCGCGGCGGCGGGAAGCCGGGCGACATCGTCGCTGCGGACTGACAGGCCGCGGGCGGGGGAGGGGGCGGTGCTCGAGGCGCGGATCAGCACCCGGCTGGCGCTCTCTCGCCTCGACGCGAATGACAGCTTCCGCGCCCAGGCCTATCTGGCGCTGAAGCACGCGATCTCGGCGATGGACCTGTACGACCATCCCGGCGAGATCCGGCTGGACGAGCGGCAGCTGTGCCGGGACCTCGGCGTCAGCCGCACGCCGATCCGCGAGGCGCTGACGGTGCTGGAGCAGGAGGGCTTCGTCCTGACCCTGCCGCGCCGCGGCATCTTCGTCCGGCGCCGGACCAAGCGCCAGATCGTCGAGATGGTGCAGGTCTGGGCGGCGCTGGAGAGCATGGCGGCGCGGCTGGCGGCGGCCCGGGCGACGGCGGCGGAGATCGCGGCGCTGCGCGGCATGTTCGAAGGCTTCGAGGGCCGTCCGGCGGCGGAGATCGACGGCTATTCCGACGCCAACATCGCCTTCCACCAGGCGATCGTCCGGCTCGGCGGCAACCGGCTGATCATCGCCCGGACGGCCGATCTGTTCCTGCAGATCGACGCCATCCGGCGCCGCACCATCCGCGAGGACGACCGGGCCGACCGGTCGATCCAGGACCATCTCCGGATCATCGAGGCGCTGGAGCGCCGCGACGCGGAGCTGGCTGCCCGGCTCGACCGCGACCACACGCTGGGCCTGGCCGAGCATATCGAGCGGCATTGCCACTTCCTGGTGTGAGCGGGTGCGTCCTCGGGTATGAAAGCGCGTTGCCTCTCCCGCCTGGCGGGAGAGGTCGACAGCGCGTAGCGCTGGCGGGTGAGGGCTGGCACCGGCCTCGACAAAGGGCCCTCACCCGGAGCCGCTTCGCGTCTCCGACCTCTCCCGCAAGCGGGAGAGGCCATCGGTGAGCGCCCGAAAGATCCGCGAATGCAATCGCGGCCGGGACGAGGCACGCCCCGGCAGGACCGCGATCGCGAAGCCGAGCAGGATCAGGCCGATGCCGACGAGGTGGAAGCCGTGGACCGGCTCGCCGAGCAGCAGGAAGGCGAGCGCCGAGGAATAGACCGCCATGAGATGGAAGGACGCCCCGGTCAGCGCCGGCCCCAGCGTCGCGACGCAGCGGTTCCAGAACAGGTTCCCCAGGAGCGAGGCGCAGACGCCGATGAACAGCAGCGAGGCGATGGCATAGGGCTCGACCGGAACCGACCGCCCGGCCGTTTCCTCGAAGATCCAGAACGGCGCCATCAGGACGCACGCGGCCAGCGTCGTCGCCGCCAGGAACGCCATGTCCGGAACGCTCCTGGGGCGCCAGCGCAGCAGCACGGAGTAGAGCGCGAAGCCGGCGACGGCGAACAGCACCAGGATCTCGCCGCCGCCGATCGACAGCGTGGCGAGGGTGGCGGGGTCGCCGCGCCCGACGATCCAGCCGACGCCGAGGAAGGACAGGACGATGCCGGCGACGACGCGCCGGTGTGGCGCCTCCCGGGTGATCGCCCAGGCGAAGATCGGCACCATCAGCGGCAGGGTGGAGTTGAGCATCGCCGCCGTCGCCGCCGGCGTGCTGTGCAGCCCGAGATAGTTCAGCACGGGATAACCGGCGAAGCCGCTGGCGGCGCAGGCGACGATGACGGGCCAATGCGCCAGCAGCGTGCGCCGATGCGCGACCAGGTCGCGCCAGACGAAGGGCAGCAGCACCGCCGAGGCGACCACCCAGCGCCAGAAGGTCAGGCCGAAGGGCGGCAGCTCCTGGGCGAAGGCGCGGCCGATCACCAGGTTGCCGGCCCAGAACAGCGGCGGCAGGGGCAGCAGCGCATAGGGCCGGCGCCAGACCAGGTCCAGCAGGCCGCCGCGGCCCGCGATCACGGCGCCGCCCCGGCCAGGCCGATGCGGATGCGCCGGTTGTGGCGGCCCTTGTTGTCGACCTTGAGGATGCGGATCGGCGCGGACCGGCCGGTGGAGGCCAGATGGGTGCCGCCGCAGGCCTGGCGGTCGAGCCCGGCGATGTCGACGATGCGGATCAGCCCGTCGGCGGTCGGCGGCGGGGTCACCGATTTCGACCGGATCAGCCCCGGCGTGGCATGGGCTTCGGCGATCGTCACGTAGTCGTCGCGCACCGCCAGGTCCTGGCGGACGATTTCGTTGATCGGCGCCTCCAGCGCCCGCAGCCGGTCGTTGTCGGCGTCCGGCAGGTCGAAGTCGAGCCGGGCGGTGCCGTCGGCGCCGAACTGGACGCCGGTGACCAGCGCGCCGTCGAAATGCCGGAACACCAGCGCGTTCAGGATATGGGTGCCGGTGTGCAGCTCGCGCATCATCCGGCGGAACTCGGGGTCGACCGCGGCCTCGACCGGGCCGGCGACCTCGACCGTCGGGTCCTCCAGCAGGTGCCACAGCCGGCCGCCCGCGGGCTCGAAGCCGGCGACGGCGTGCTCGCCGCCCTGCCAGCGCAGCGTGCCGCGGTCCGCCAGCTGCCCGCCGCCGCCGGGATAGAAGGGGGATTGCGCTAGCAGCACCCGGCCCGGCCGGGCGTCGATGACCTCGGTCTCGAGGATGAGGCGTTCGGGATTCTCGTGATAGAAGGAGCGTGCCATGATGAGCGACCTGATGCAGCGATCACGGCAGTCTCGCCCCGGCGCGCGCGGCGCTATTGGCGGAAATCGAGGTTTTGATGGCCCGGGTCGATCGGCTCAACATCGCCCATTACTGGCAGGACCGGACCGTCCCCGGCCTCAGCCTGATGCAGGCGGATTTCCGCACCCAGGAGTATCCGCCGCATCGCCATGAGGCGCTGGTCGTCGCCGTCACCGAGGGCGGCGGCTCGATCATCAGGACCCGCGGCGTGACCGAGCCGGCGAGCGAGGACCAGGCGCTGTTCGTGTTCAACCCGGTCGAGCCGCATGCCGGCTGGATGGGCGAGAGCCGGCGCTGGCTGTACCGCGCGCTGTATCTGGAGGAGGCGGCGCTGCAGGAGGTGGCGCGGTCGCTCGGCGTCGAGGACCTGACCTATTTCACCCGCAACGCCTATGCCGACCGCGACCTGATCGCCGGCTTCCTGGCGCTGCACCGCGCCCTGCAGGCCGGGCTGGACCCGCTGCTGGAGCGCGAGCTGCTGGTGTCGACCTTCGGCACCCTGTTCCGCCGCCACGGCAGCGGCGAGGCGCGGATTCAGCCCGGGCCCCGCGACCGGACCCGGCTGCGCGCCGCCACCGAGTTCATCCAGGCGCGCCTGGGCGAGACGATCTCGCTGGCGGAGCTGAGCGCTGCGGTCGGGCTGACCCAGTACCAGCTGATCAGCCTGTTCAAGCGCACCACCGGCCTGACCCCGCACGCCTATATCACCCAGCTGCGCGTCGACCGCGCCGGCCGGTACCTGGCGCAGGGGCTGCCGATCGCCGAGGTCGCCCTCGCCGCCGGCTTCTACGACCAGAGCGCGCTGACCCGCCACTTCAAGCGCTGCCACGGGATCACGCCGCTGCAGTATGCCGGGGCGACGCGCTCCGCCTGAGGAGAGAGCCGTCGCCGCTTGCGGCTCGGTGCGGAGGTTGCCCAGCGAAGATCTGGGCTGTCCGGTCCGTCTGCTCGGAGGCTTTCCGGCGCCTCCGGAGCGGACGTTCGTGTCGACCCGGCAAGTCCCAAAACTTGACCTTCGGTTACAGGACAGGTCACCCCTTTGCGGAACTTCTTCAAGTCAGCCGGCTTTCCGATGCCCGAAATTCATCGCAACCGACTGCGGGCGAGGCGTCAGTTTGCACGGCTCATTCTAGGTGCTGCATATCCTTTCCGGCCAAGCAGGTTTGTAACATATGAGGCTGAGAGAGCGTACGCCGTTCAGGGTGGGGATACTCGGCTGGGTTTGCGTCTGGCGGGCTGCGCCTCCGCCGGCGATGACGCATCAATCCCAACGCACCGCACCTCAATCGGATCAAGGCTCTTGTTCTCGACCAGTTCGGCCGCGACGGCACCAAGCTGCTCGATCAAGCGCTCGAACGTGAGTCGCTTACTGGTTGTCGGGTCGATCCAGGCACGGTTCTTATGGTGGGAGACAAGCAGGATGCCGTGCCGCCTCTCGGCAACCTTGAGGTAGTCCCCCGCCAACTGGTTGCGTAAGGCGTTTTCGAGATCAGCGAAACTCCAGCCCTTGCCGCCATGCTTCACCTCGATCGCGACCTGACAAGGCGCCGCGGTCGATGAGAGGATGATGTCCGGCATGTTGCCGCCGGCGACCTGTGCTTCGCGATGGGCATGAAAGCGCTCGCGTGACCGAAAATTGATTTGCTCGACGACCCAGTTTTGCACCTCGTCTTCGCTTGCCGCCCTCTCAAGAAGCGGACGGGAAGTGACATCGCCCGCCGTGAGGCCGCGTTGAATGTCGACAAGAACACCCATAACGACTTTGAGTAGGTCAGCGCCTGTCTTTACCGGCGCCGTGTGCTGGCGCTCGAAGCCAAGCACTTCCTTCGCGGACCATGCAGGAATCTCCGAGTCACGTTCAGCCTTGCTCCTTGCAAGCTCCCTGAAGCGGGTAGCGCGGAGCGTGACGGCGGGGTGCAGGGTGATGCGCTGCAGCACCCGAAACGTATCGGCGCCGGGGCGTTCCACAACAGCGCTCAGAATCACGTTGCGGGCGTCCTCGGCATTGTCGCGAGTGCCCGGTGTATAAGTGCCTTCATGGATGACGTCATCCATCGGTCGGACGTAGGTGTACGCCAGTAGCAGCAGGCGCCCGAGCGTTGGCACGGAAGCTTGCGTGAGGACGCCGGTTACAAGTGGATCGTGTCGATTGAATAAGAGGCCGAACGCCCGCTCGGCCTTTACCTTCGGCGCGTCGGGCCCGGAGTTGATCCACATCTCCAGGTCATCGAGCGCGAGTTCCAGATCTAACATCAGCAGGAGTGCCAAATAGCGAATCGCGAAATCGGTCCTACCGGCCTTGACGTGATCGGCATATCTCTGGCGAGAGACATCCAATAGCTGCCGGCGCTGATCCTCGTTGAGGTTGAGGTTGCGGAAAATCCGAAGTCCGCGATCAAGCATCGACAGCGTATTGGGTTCGCTGGAAATTAGAACTTCAAACAGGGTTGGCCTGAGTGCCGGCAGAATCGGAAAGGCCGGATTGGCGTAGCGATAGATCAGGTCGGATCGGACTTCGGATGAGACTGACCATCCCTCCGTGAGCGACTGCCGCACCACCGGCAATACCGCCTTCGGGTGCGAGACGATCAGGTCGTCAAGCCACTCCGGGTAACCCTGCTCGCTGATGCAACCATGCTGTGCAGCCCGCTTTGCCTCTCTTTGCGAAAGCCCGCTTGCCCAATCAGGATTCTCCAAAGCTTCAATATGAACGCCGCCATAGGCAAGTATGGTCATCCAGCTGCTGGATACGCCGCCGCCTTCGCTTCGTGTCGGTGCTTTGGTCGGCGTCAGACGCCAGAGCGCTTTCATCCCATCCCGGTACGCCTCGGCCACCTCGTTCCCAAATCCCTCCTCAAGAAGCCTCCATTCCTTGGGCGCGCTGCTTTCATCTACATTCGCGCGGCGCTGAAGCCAATGAGTTAAATGCTTCAGGCGATACGCACCAGTCTTCCAACTCTTCAAGTATTTCGGATCGCGGATTAGACTAGGATCTCGACGGAGCTCGTGCTCAAATTCCACCCAAGAGCGCTTGTCCCGTTCTTTCTGTGCTTCGCGCTCTTTCTCAGTCTTCTTGGAATGCCTATGGAGATGCCGCGAGCCACGGGTCTTCTTAGGCGGTGTCAGATGCGCTTTGAGATCGGCGAGCAGCACCGGATCGGACCTAACCAGCTTGCGCAGTTCGGCCACGTCCCTCTTCAAACGACCGGTATCACGCAAGATCGAAACGATGGCACTCAGTGCAATCCGGCGGTCTGCCTCGTACGGCCGAGCCGCAAGATCCTCGAATAGCCATCCGAGGTCGTTCTCGCCTAGTCTCCATAGAGGGGTTCCTAAGAACACCATTTGCCAGTAGTAGAGCACCTCGTCCTTGTTCCGGCGGTGTTCGCCAACATCGGCCCAGAATAGAGCGCGCTGAAGGTGCGGCCGGTCTCTCATCATCTGGAAAAGGTTGGGATCGTCTTCGGCATGAGGGGTTCGCTCGCGGGCGCGCTCTACCGCCATGAGAAGCTTCACCAGATAGGCAGGTGGCTTGCCCTTGAAGGCGGCTACCTCCGCCACGGCGATTGGTTCCGCATGCCCGGCCAGTTCGCTGTACCGTTTTGAAATGCGCTCGTGACGACCCACAAAAGGCTTGCGAAGGCAAATGCGTGCAAGGCAGTCAACGAACCTCGTCCTGGATGCTACATCCGGGCAGGCTTTGTATAGATAGACGATCTCGTGAGCGAAGCCCCCCTCCGTCGAGTTCTTGCTGGGCGGAGGCGACTTCGCGACAAGGGCAAACAGTTCGTCCACGCTGAGGTGCTCAGGGAAGAGCGTCCTGGCAAAGTTGGCCGTGATGCGCGATTTGGTCTTCGACGCATTCCCGATGAGTTGCTTTGCAACGGCGGAGAGGGCCTTCTTGTCGCGAGTAGCTCTCAACGCCTCCAAGGCGACGGTCCTTAGGTGGTCCGGAGCCGTGTCATCGAGTGCCACTTTCCGGGCGAGCCCATTACAGGCGGAAATCGCACCGTCACGGATCAATCGCAGCAAATCGAATCGGAAATCGTCGCGGCCATTAGCTTTCCATGCTTCCTGGATGGCCTCAGCAAGCTTCGGATCGGTAAACATCCCGATCGATCGACTGTCGAGCGTGTCGTCGGAAATCTCACCTGCTGCATGCTTCGCGGCATAGGCAGCTAGCAGGCGCTCCTTCGTTTCCAACGGCAATGACCTGGGATCGCCGTGGCGGACAAGGAGCAAAGGCTCACGGCGGAGAATCTCCTCTCGAAAATCCGGGTGCCGCAGCGACAGCCAGACCGCTTCTGGTCTGAGCGATGGAACAACGGTTTCAACACCGTAGCGCTCGCCAAACAGCAGAGCCCAGATTTCGGATCGGGGACAGTTCGCCTGCAGAAGGTGATGAAGCCATTGCGCGGCGAGATACTCCTGACTCGATCGATGATGGAACCGAATTCGGCCATAGGTGGCCGGGGCAAAAATCCCCCGACGCAATAGCGCGGCTCGCTCAGCATCACTCCAGTCATCAAGGATGTGAGCAGGGTCGAGCGCACCGGCGGCGAGGCTGGGATCGGGGTCGGTCCCCGGCGCCCGCAGTGTGAAGGACTTTCCGAGAGTCAGCGCTGTTGCCAGCCGCTCAGCGCCCGCTCTTGCCTTTGACAGCGACAAGACACCGCTATCGCCACGAAACTGATCCTGCTCTTGAAGTTTCCGGTCGATGGCGTGCCCCACCATCTCGGTGAGGCTGCCGAACCGCTTATAGGTTTTCCAATACTCGGCGAGGTCGAGCACGTCGCCCGGCCGCTCGGTGTAAGCGTCAAGGCCGTTGCGTTCGATTTCCTCTGCGAAGCGGCTGATGTCCGATACGCCTGCGCGCTCTGCCAACGTTCGACACTGTTCCATCGAAAGAGGCACCAGCCGAACGACAAGCAGAGCCTTCGGAATCGGCTCGCTATCGCTCGTATTTTTCTGTTGATGCGGTTCTTTTGATCCAAAGATCGGGGTCAGTAGCGGGCTACTATCCGCACTATCTGGCGTCGCTTGTTGCGGAACTTCGAAGACAGGAAGTCGGCGTTCAATCAGCGCCCGGTCTTCGCGACCTTTCCAATCGCTTACTCTGCAGGAAACAAAGACGCGGGCGCGCGGCAGCGACTGATCCAGTTCGCGGACGAAGCGTTTTAGTGCAGTGTCGAGGCTTTTACCGTTGAGCCTGGCCTCATCGACTGAATCGAGGAAAAACCAGCCCTCTGCAGAGCCTTTTCGCCAATCCTCAAAGAGCCCGGCCGTTGAGGGCTCTAGAGCCGCATCGAAGCCTTGATCGGCGAGTTCTTCGATCCTCAGGTAGAATGCCGCTTCACCGGCTACGGCGAGTATCTCAGCCTGATTCCGAAACTCTTCCGACTTTCCGCTCAACGCCTCTGCGAGCAGTACGACGCGGCGACGCTCGCGCAACTCTTGCCAGTTAAGCCATCCGCCGATCTTCCGGCCCCAGGTGAGGCCGATGTCGATATTGGGTTCCTCGTCCCTTCCTATCGGAACGAACCATCGGTTCAGCTCGACAAAGTCTGAACTGGTTGCAGGAAGAGGGGAGCGATCAGCCTTCATTTAGGATGATATCGGATTGCTTGAATCGTTCGAATGGGTGGATGGGCTCGAATCCAATTGGCTTACAGCTTATTATAGCTTCTCGTCGAATCGACGGCCAAGTGTAGCGGGCCAACATGGCCGCGTGTCAAAGAATCGGCTTCTGCCATAACGTGAAAGTCCGCTTCGCAGAAGCGCTAAGAGTGACCGCTTATGGCGCCGTGCCGACCGGTCAGATCAGGCGTGCGGCTGCCGAAACATGCCGCTGCCGGCGCCGACAGAAACATGCGACGATGACGACCATCGGGCACCGGGAGTGCTGCCGCCACCACACCCCGACCGGAAGGGCGGACATGATCGCACACGACCTTTGCGGCACCGGGACCTGCACATAATAATCTGGTACTCGGATGGGGAGCGGCGCTGCCTGGTGCCGTCTGAGTGGCTGCCAAACGGAATATCTGCCAAATGCGAGTTGACACATGGCGCAAAACAAAAATCAGCATTATGTTCCTCGTTGCCATCTAGATGCGTTCTCTGTGAATAATAATCGAAAATCAATAAATATGTTTCATATTTTAAATGGCAATAGGATACAAAATGCGCCTATCAAAGGGCAGTGTGCAAAGGCGTACTTTTATGGAAAAGACCTAATATTGGAAAGAGCTCTCCAATTTCCGGAAGGAGAGTACGCCACCGTCGTGCGGGAGATGTCGTCTCCAGAATTCTCCCTCACTCCGCAACACATCGGTGCGCTGAAACGCTTTTGGTTGTTGCAATACCATAGAACCGATGCTGCATCTCGTCGAACGGCGATGATGATGGCAGACCAGGATGATATCGTTTTCCGCGGGAATATTCCGCCCGAGCATCAAATGTCGGAGCAGGATATAGTGCACATGGGTATCAGGGTCTCGGTGAGAACCTTGAATGTAATAGAGGATCTAAAGGTATGCCTAGTTCGGAACGTGACAAGAACACCATTTATAACATCAGACGATCCTGCAATTCTCACAAATCGATGGTACAATCAGAATAAATTAGCTAGAGGACGTTCGCATGGAGCAGGAAATTCGGGTGCATTGTTAATGCTACCGCTATCTCCTGCGATTTACTGCATTATGTATGATGGAGATGTCTATAATATAGCCAATTCTGCTGGTTGGGTCGTTGCTGATAAATTCTCCGATGTGTCTTCACTTAATCAGCTTCAGATTATCAAGTGCCAATCAACCCTATATTTTGATAATTGGGAGAAAATTGATTACATACAGCAGATACGAGACGATTCCATTTCCCTTAGGCCTAATAAGAGGCATGAAATTGTAAAGATGATACTAGCGTATACGGACGAAGAAGGAGAACACTATAGGCCATTCGATGGATCGGAATGGGATAAATCAAAGCCTCTCATTTTGCAGGCTAGAACACATGAAGGGTGGCCGAACCGCTGGCCCTCATTTATTAGGTTTCGCGCCAGTCCTAAAATCTATACGAATGGCTCGGAAACTGGATTTGCCAGAAGGGCGGTGATCGAGAGCGAGTTCCTGGGAGCCGGGGGATTCCATCTGATATGATGGTTACCATCTTTGTGCCGGTGCATGCCCCTCACGGCTTGGATCGCCGGGGATGTCAGATCTGAAGAAGCCAGCAACACCAGCGATCGTCTGCACCGAGCCGCCTGCAGCTAGGTCCGCTCAGGGAAAAGGCCGGTCAACGTCCGGTTATCGGCACTCAGCCGGACCAAAGTAGGCCGCGAAGAGGCCGGATCCGAGGGATTTAAACGCCGACCGGTTTGAGGCGTAAGGGCAATGGCCGAAAATGGCGCGGCCCAGATGCGTCTGGAGCGTTGCCCTGAGGTCCGGTGTCACCACCGCTGATCGCTGAGGTGTTGTCCAGAACCGGGCGCCCCGTCATCCACAAGCGCGCGCCCGGCTATGGCCGAGCCGGTGTCGGGCTCGGTGATCTCTCCGGCGCGGTCTCGTGAAGAAGAACCGTCATGGCGAGCCCCGCAGGGGCGTGGTCACCCGGGCGGCTTCGGCCCCTGAGATGCCGCGACGATTCAAAGAGTTGCGGTTTCGCTTGACTCTAAGTTCCTGTTTTGTTCTAATGCGGGAATGGTCGATGGCACCACCAGGTTCAGGACTCTCTTCGCCGCTTCGCCGGCCACGGACGAGGCCGACCTCGCGATGCTGTCCCGCATGGCCCATGTCGCCGAGGCGCTGGCCGTGGGTTTCCAGGCCCAGGGCATGACCGCCCTCAAGGCCGGCGATCTCGATCGCGCCGGCACTGCCGAGACCCATTTCAGCAATCTCTTTCTCGGCATCCGCCGTGCCATTGCGCTGAAGGCCAGGCTGCGCCAGCAGCGCGAGGAGGCACAGCGCAAGGCCGCGGCCCAGAAGGACCGGCGGCAGGACCAGAAGGATCGGCGGCGCCGCGCCGTCGGCGAGCGCGTCTCCCGCGCCATCGCCGCCGGCAAGCCCGAGGCCCGCGAGCGGCTGACCACCGAGCTCTGGGAACGGCTCACCGAGGACGAGCGCATCGACGTCGACCTCGCCGACACCGCTTTGCCGATCGAGGCCCTGATCCGGCGCCTCGCCCGCGACATCGGCCTCTCCCGCCAGGCCCTCGCCGCCGCTCTCGGGCCGAAGGCCGATCCGGCCGGCGCCGGCCCGAAGCCATGGGACGAGGTCCCCGGCCAGGCCGCCCCTCCGCCCCCGCCGCCGCGCAAATACGACTATACCCCCGGAACCTACCGCACCATCCCGGCCGCCGACCTCGGCCTGCCAGGGGACGCGATCTACAACCTCAACACCACCACCGGCGAGATCTTCGCCCCCGGCGGCAAGCTCTTCCGCAAGCTGGACGACCGGCCGCCCGATCCCGGCGGCGCCGCGCCGCCCACGCCCGATTCCCAGCCGCCGCCGGCCGAGCTCGATCCGGACGAAGCCGAATTCCAGCGTCAGGCGGCCTATGCCAAGCAGCACGGCCGCACCCTGCTCAGGCCGCCCGCCCTGGCGCGGCGCCTGGGGTTGCCGGAGCATGGGACAGCCGACGGCAGCCCCGCCCCCGGCCTCGGGAACCGGAGCGCGGCGGACAAGAGGCCGTGAGCAGCGGATGCCGCGAGGCCGCCATCAGGTGGCCTCGCCGGCTGCGTTTCCGATTCGGCGACCATCGAGACGTCAAGGGGCGCAGCCTCTCAGGAGAGGGGCGGAACCGTTTCGGTTTCGTCGGCCGTGGCGCGATCCTCGCCGGCCGCGGCAGCGTCGCGATCGGCCACGGTCCTCGCCGGTGCCTCCTCCCGCGCATTCGGGTCGCCGGGCGCGGTCTCGCAGCCCAGGTCCGGCAGCGCCACGATGCGGTGGCCACCGCGCCCCGAGGTGCGGCAGACGATGAAGTTGCGCTGCTCCATATAGGACAGCAGGCGCCGGGTGCGGCCGACCGACTGGGTGCCGTAGGCGCGGGCGATGGTGGCGTCGGACGGGCAGGGGGCGCCGGCCATCGCCGCCCTGACCAGCAGCAGGAAGATGCCCTGCATGTCCTCCGGCAGCTCCCGCGCCAGCCCGGTCGCGTGCTGCCAGGCCGGGCTCTCCGCCGTGTCGGTGTCGACCCCGGCCCGGGCCACGGCCAGCCGGCCGCGGAAGCCGGCGAGGTCGAGCGCCGGGGCGCTGCGGCTGCCGACCCGCTGGATCCGGCAGCGCACCAGGAAATCCTGGTACAGCACCGCGATCGGGCGGAAGGCCGAATCCTCCGCCGCCACCAGGTCGCGCAGCACCGCGTCGATCGCGGCGTCGCGCTCGGCCTGGGTCATCGCATCCTCCTCCGCCGCCGGGGCGGTGTCGGGGCGGCTGCGGATCAGCTGGGCCAGCAGCTCGGCGGTCGATTGCTGCGGCTGCGGCGGCGGCCGCGTCGGCCGCGGCATCGGCGGCTCGGACCCGGCGGCCCTGAAGATCAGCTCGTGCACATCCTCGGGCGGCGCCTCGGGCATCGGCAGCAGCTTCGGGCTGGCCGAGCGCGCGCCGGTCTCGACCGCGCCGATGCGGATCTCGATCGGCCGGCGCGACAGGGCCGGGCCGAGGGCGACGAAGCGGCCGCGGCCGAGGTCGCGGAACATCTCGGCCTGGCGCCGTTCCAGCCCCAGCAGGTCGGCGGCGCGGGCCATGTCGATGTCGAGGAAGGTGCGGCCCATCAGGAAGTTCGAGGCCTCGGCCGCGACGTTCTTGGCCAGCTTGGCCAGGCGCTGGGTGGCGATCACCCCGGCCAGGCCGCGCTTGCGGCCGCGGCTCATCAGATTGGCCATGGCGCCCAGCGTCGCCTTGCGCGCCTCCTCCGACACGTCGCCGGCCGCGGCGGGGGCGAACAGCTGGGCCTCGTCCACCACCACCAGCACCGGGTACCAGAGGTCGCGCTCGGCGTCGAACAGCCCGTTCAGGAAGGCGGCGGCGGCGCGCATCTGGGAATCGATGTCGCAGCGCTCCAGGTTCAGCACGGCGGAGGTGCGGTGCTGCCGCACCCGGCCGGCGATGCGGTACAGGTCCTCGTCGGACCGGTCGCCGTCGACCACGATATGGCCGAAGCGGTCGGCCAGGCTGATGAAGTCGCCCTCGGGGTCGACCACCACCTGCTGCACCCAGGGCGCGCTCTGCTCCAGCAGGCGGCGCAGCAGATGCGACTTGCCGGAGCCGGAATTGCCCTGCACCAGCAGCCGCGTCGCCAGCAGTTCCTCGAGATCGATCATGGCCGATGTCCCGTCGGACAGCGTTCCGATGTCGATTTGAACCGTCATCACCCCTCCGCACATCGCGGCCCCGTCCTCCGGGGAGGGCGGGGCCGGGCATGGTCTATCACGACCGGACGGGCGGGGGGCAACCCGATGGGGCAGGTCAGGGTCCCGGCGTGCCCGGACCCGCCGACCGACCGCAGAACCATATCAATAATGGATAGCGTGATGCGGGAACCGGATCCGCGACAGGCCGGGACGCCGGCGATCGGTGCTGCGGTCGGGCGGGCAATGCGGCCGGCCAGCAAGGGTTGCGACCCGGTCGCAGCCCATTCGGTCCCGCCAACCGCCTGAGAAACATCGGACAATTCCCGGTCCGGGGCGGTGGAACCGCTTCACCTCCGCGCTTGACTCTCACCGGTCCCCGTCTGAGCATCTGTTCACAAAATGAGCATAAGATCATGTTCACCCCACCGGCAGACACCGCCGCCCATACGGCATCGGTCTCCGCCGGCAGGGAGTGACATTGCCACAGAGCGGCTTTGGAGCCTTCGCCCGCTCCCTGTCTGGAAGAGGGAAGACTGCATGCTTGAAGGTGTTTTCACGCCGACGGCTTCGGCGCCACAGGCCTTGATCACCGGCGACCGTTATCCGGCGCCGCAGCGGCCGGCGATGAATCTGGCCTCGGTCGACCTGAATCTGCTGGTGGCGCTGGAAGCGCTGCTGGAACACCGCAACGTCACCCACGCCGCCCAGCATGTCGGCCAGAGCCAGCCGGCGATGAGCCGGGCGCTGGCCAGGCTGCGCGGCATGTTCAACGACGATCTCCTGGTCCGCACCTCGACCGGCCTGGCGCCGACGCCGCGGGGCGAGCGCCTCGCCACGCTGCTGCCATCGGTGCTGGGCGCGATTCGCGAGATCGTGTCGAGCCGCAGCTTCGCGCCGGAGGAGTGGCGGTCGAAGGCGACGATGGCGATGCCCGACCATCAGGCGCTGGTGCTGCTGCCGCGCCTGCTGCCGCGGCTGCGCGATCGCGCGCCCAATCTCGACGTCGTCACAGATCCGCTCCTGGCCGGCGCGCTGCGGCGGCTCGAGCTGGGCGAGATCGACCTGGCCGTCGGGCAGATCGGCGACACCCCGCCCGGCTATTTCCGGCGCAGCCTCTATTCCGACCGCTTCGCCTGCCTGCTGCGGCAGGATCACCCGGCCCTGGCGCAGGAATGGACCATCGAGCGCTTCTCGACCCTGCGCCACGCCGTGATCGCCTCGGGCTCCGAGGACGGCTTCGGCCAGGTCTATGACGGGCTCGCCAAGCTGGACCTGCCGGACCGCGACCCGATCCTGGTGCCCAACATGCTGACGGCGCCGGCGATGATCGCCGAGACCGACCTGGTGCTGACCGTGCCGCACCGCGTCGCCACCCGGGTTGCTGCCATGCTGCCGCTGGCGGTGGTCGAGCCGCCGCTGGAGCTGCCGCCCTACGAAGTCGCGCTGATCTGGCACGAACGGCGCCATCGCGACCCGGACCACAGCTGGCTGCGCACCGAGATTGCGGCGGCGGCGCTGGCGGCGGTCCATGGCGGTCGCCGGTCCTCCGACCCGATCGAGTTGCGTAGCGGGGCGGCCTCCTGACGATGCCGTTCCCGAAAGCGGAGAGGGCGGCCCCTGGCGCCGCCCTCTCCTTCGCTCGGTCGGTCAGGAAGTCGGTCTTCGATCAGAAGGCGAGCACCACGCCGGTGGTCAGCGCGGTCGCCTCGTAGTCCTGGCCGGTGCGGAACTCGTTCCGCTCATAGGCCAGTTCGGTGAAGCTGCTGAGGCCCGGCGCGAAGTTGTAGAGGAACGAGCCGATGACGCTGTGGTTGGCCTGCAGGTCGGCGCCGTCGGTGAAGGAGGACTCCAGCTCGTTGCCCTTCTCCGCCGTGGTGTAGGAATAGCCGACCGAGACGACATACGGGCCGCCGTAATAGGACAGGTCGCCGGTGATCGAGTCGATCGCCTTCTCGGCCCGGAAGGTGCTGGCGAAATGCACCCAGTTGACGCTGCCGGCGAAGCCGCTGGAATGGACGATCTGGCCGCCGAGGCTGTAGGCCTCGTAGTCGTCATTGCCGCTGACGCCGTTGCCGGTGCCGGCCGATCCCCGCACCACCACCGTCGTCCCGTCGAACGTGTTGGTGTAGTTGATGCCGGCGGTGACGATGTTCTCGTAGCGGGCGCTGCTGTCGTCGAACAGGTCGTTGCGGCCGCCATTGCCGGCATGGCCGTTGCCGCCGGCGAGCGGCGTGAAGTCGACGCCGATGGAGAAGCCGGAGAAGCTCGGCGAGGTGTATTTGACCTTGGTGTCCTTGCCGTTCAGCCCGCCGATGCCGTAGCTCGGATCCACGGCGTAGAAGGTGTCGGAGCCGCCGAACAGGTTGAACTTGCCGTCCAGCCCGTCGCCCCAGCCGGCGCCGAGGCCGAGCTTGCCGTTCAGCGTGTCATGGGCATAGACGTAGCCGAAATCGGCGATGGCGTAGGGCGCGTCGCCGAGGGTGACCGTGCCGAAGTCGCTCTTCACGTAAAGATAGGTGCGGTCGATCGTGACGTCGTTGCGGCGATCGACGTTGTTCATACGGATGCGGGCGCCGTATTCCAGGCCGGAATCGGTGACGTTCTTGACGTCGAACTGCAGCCGCGCATTGGACACGAAGTCGTAGTCGCGGTCGAAGGTGTCGTCGGCGGTGTTGCTGAGCGACAGGCCGGCCATGAAGCCGATCCAGCCGCTGATCTTCAGCGACAGGCCCGAGGTGACGTTCGCATCCGCCGCCTGGGCAATACTCGTCCCTCCCGCGGCGGCCGCAAGGCCCACCCCGAGCAACAAAAACTTCCGCATTTTTACTTCCCCTCGCGTGTCGGGTGTGGCGGTTTCGCAGTCGAAACGCCGACCCGCCTCTGTCACGGCGAGGCTTATACAAAACGGTAAATTTTAAAATCAATCACCGGCCACGGCAAAACGGTGGATTGTCGGCAAACTTCATAAAATGGTCATGCAGGAATGCTGTCCGAAGGCGGTGCTTCGGGCAGTGGGTTGTGCCGGCGTCGGCAAGAGGAAGGGCGGCCCCTGGCGCCGCCCTTCAAGTCTGCCGGGACCTCTCGGCGATCGATCAGAAGGAGAGGGACACGCCGGTGGTCAGCGCGGTCGCCTCGTAGTCCTGGCCGGTGCGGAACTCGTTCTTCTCATAGACCAGCTCGGTGAAGCTGCCGAGGCCAGGGGCGAAGTTGTAGAGGAACGACAGGGAGGCGCTGTGGTTGGCCTGCAGGTCGGCGCCGTCGGTGAAGGTGGATTCCAGCTCGTTGCCCTTCTCCGCCGTGGTGTAGGCGTAGCCGACCGAGATGACGTACGGCCCGCCGTAGTAGGACAGGTCGCCGGTGATCGAGTCGATCGCCTTGTCGGCGCGGAAGGTGCTGGCGAAGTGCACCCAGTTGACGCTGGCGGCGAAGCCGCTCGAATGCACGATCTGGCCGCCGAGGCTGTAGGCCTCGTAGTCGTCATTGCCGCTGACGCCGTTGCCGGTGCCGGCCGAGGCCCGCGCCACCACCGTCGTCCCGTCGAACGTGTTGGTGTAGTTGACGCCGCCGGTGACGATGTTCTCGTAGCGGGTGGTGCTGTCGTCGAACAGGTCGTTGCGGCCGCCATTGCCGGCATGGCCGGGGCCGCCGGCCAGCGGCGTGAAGTCGATGCCGAAGGAGAAGCCGGAGAAGCTCGGCGAGGTGTACTTGACCTTGGTGTCCCGGCCGTTCAGCCCGCCGATGCCGTAGGTCGGGTCGAAGGCGTAGAAGGTGTCGGAGCCGCCGAACAGGCTGAACTTGCCGTCCAGCCCGTCGCCCCAGCCGGCGCCGAAGCCGAGCTTGCTGTTCAGCGTGTCATGGGCATAGACGTAGCCGAAATCGCCGATGGCGTAGGGCGCGTCGCCGAGGGTGACGGTGCCGAACGCACCCTTCAGGTAGAGATAGGTGCGGTCGACCGTGACGTCGTTGCGGCGGTCGACATTGTTCATGCGGATGCGGGCGCCGTATTCCAGGCCGGAATCGGTGACGTTCTTGATGTCGAACTGCAGCCGCGCATTGGACACGAAGTCGTAGTCGCGGTCGAAGGTGTCGTCATCCGTGTTGCTGAGCGACAGGCCGGCCAGGAAGCCGATCCAGCCACTGATCTTCAGCGACAGGCCCGAGGTGACAGGCGTTTCCGCCGCCTGGGCCGCATTGATCCCTCCCGCGGCGGCCGCAAGGCACACCCCGAGCAGCAAAACCTTCCGCATTGCTCGTCCCCTCGATGACGGATTGTTGTCCTGTCTCGCGACGGCCGTCCCCCAGCCGAAGCGCGACGACCTTATGAGTGCCTGCAAATGAAGGCAATAGAGTTTTAGATAAAAAAGCCGAAATTCGAGCTGTATTGTGACGACTCTGTTAACAACTCAGACTAAATTCCAGCATGCGTGAATGTATGTAAATAAAATCCAGTCTCGAATGTATGTTTTGACTGGATCAGATGGGATCGTTGCCAGGCCGGGCCGAAAAGGCAGTCGGGTGCGGTTGCCAACGCCCGCCGGCGCCGATATCAACCAGGGGTTCGAACGGGAAAGGGCGCGGGACATGCAGCGGGATTTCGGCCAGCCGGGGCGCTCGGCGCTGATCGCGGGCGAGGCGGCGATCGCCACCTCGCACCCGCTGGCCTCGGCCGCGGGGCTCGAGGTGCTGATGGATGGCGGCAACGCGGTCGACGCGGCGCTGGCAGCGGTCGCGGTGCAATGCGTGGTCGAGGCCCACATGACCGGCATCGGCGGCGACTGCTTCGTGCTCTACGCCCCGGCCGGACGCGACGCGCTGGCGCTGAACGGCAGCGGCCGTGCCCCGCGCGCGGCCTCGGCGGAGGCGCTGGCGGCCCAGGGCCTGACGGCGATCCCGCAGCGCAGCCCGCATGCGGTGACGGTGCCGGGCGCGATCTCGGCCTGGTGCCGGCTGCATGCCGAGCACGGGTCGCTGCCGCTCGACCGGCTGTTCGCCCGCGCCATCCTGTATGCGGAGCAGGGCTATCCGGTGGCGCCGCGCGTCGCCTGGGACTGGGCCGAGGATGCCGGCTTCCTGGCCGGCGACGCCGGCTGCCGCGCCGTGTTCCTGCCCGGCGGCCGGATCCCGGCGGTTGGCGACCGGCATGCCCAGCCGCGCCTCGGCGCCCGGCTGCGCGACATCGCCGCCCATGGCGCCGCCGCCTTCTACGAGGGCGCGGTGGCGGAGTCGCTGGTCCGCCTCCTCAAGGCCCAGGGCGGGCTGCACACGCTCGACGATTTCGCCGCCGGCCGCGAGGTCGCCAACTGGGTCGATCCGATCCGGCTCGACTATCACGGCACCGAGGTGGTGGAGTGCCCGCCGAACGGCCAGGGGCTGGCGGCGCTGATGATCCTCGGCCTGCTGTCCGGCGAGGATCTGGCGATAGAGATGCCGGAGGCTGACCGCATCCACCTGCACGCCGAGGCGACCAGGATCGCCTATCACCACCGCGACGCGCTGATCAGCGATCCCGACCACATGCCGCACGACCCGCGCATCCTGCTGTCGGAGGAGGTGCTGGCCCCGCTGCGCCGGCGGATCGACCCGAAGCGCGCCGGCCGCCCGGCCCTGTGGACCGAGCCGGAGCACCGCGACACCATCTATCTCTGCGTCGTCGACCGCGACGGCAACGCCGTTTCCTTCATCAACTCGATCTTCGACAGCTTCGGCAGCGGGCTGCTGGATCCTGAGACCGGCGTGCTGCTGCACAGCCGCGGCCGGTCCTTCCGGGTCGAGCCGGGGCATCCGAACGCGATCGGGCCGGGCAAGCGGCCGATGCACACCATCATCCCCGGCCTGCTGCGCCGCGGCGGCCGCACCGCCGGCGTGTTCGGGGTGATGGGCGGGCACTACCAGGCGGCCGGCCAGGCCCAGTTCGTGTCCTCGATCATCGACCGCGGCCTCGACCCGCAGGCGGCGCTGGACCTGCCGCGCAGCTTCGCCTTCGACGGCGAGCTGCAGCTCGAGCCGCGGATCGGCGAGGACGTGGCGGCGGAGCTTGCCGGCCGCGGCCACACGGTCGCGCGGCGGGACGAGCCGCTGGGCGGCGGCCAGGCGATCCTGATCGACCATCAGCGCGGCGTGCTGATCGCCGGCTCCGACCCCCGCAAGGACGGCTGCGCGCTGGGGATTTGACGATGCCCGGGCGCTGATCGGCGCGCTTTCCAAGGAACTCCTGGGCCGTTGCCGGATTGGACAAGGCGACCCCAGGGAACGGAGGACCCATGCAGCTTCAGCTCAGCTCCTGGCCGGAGATCGAGGCCTATCTCGAGACCTCGCGCGGCGCGATCATGCCGATCGGCTCGACCGAGCAGCACGGCCCGAACGGGCTGATCGGCACCGATGCGCTGTGCGCCGAGGGCATCGCCCGCGGCGTCGGCGACAAGACCGGGGCGGTGGTCGGCCCGACCATCGGCGTCGGCATGGCGCATCACCACATGACCTTCCCGGGCAGCATGACGCTGAAGCCGTCGACCCTGGTGCTGGTGATCCGCGACTATGTGATGGCGCTGGCCGAGCACGGCTTCGACCACTTCCTGTTCGTCAACGGCCATGGCGGCAACATCGCCACCATCCAGGCCGCCTTCTACGAGATCTACTCCGAGCGGCGGGCCCTCGGGAGCCCGTCGATCCGCTGCCGCCTGGTCAACTGGTGGGACAATCCGGCCGTGCAGCGCCTGTCGAAGGAGCTGTACGGCGTGGCCGAGGGCAGCCACGCCACGGCCAGCGAGGTGGCGGTCACCCAGCACCTGTTCCCCGACCACATCAAGTCGGCCGAACTGGACCCGCCGATCGCGCCGTCGGGCCGGTTCTACGACGCCGTCGACTACCGCCGCCGCTTCCCGGACGGCCGCATCGGCTCCAACCCCGGCCTGGCGACGCCGGAGCACGGCAGGCAGTTCTACGATGCGGCGGTGGCGGCGATCTCCGGCACCTATGCGGAGTTCCTGGCGGAAGTCTGAATCTGCTGGGGCGCGTCGCCCAGCGCCTGCAGCAGCGCCTCGCGCAGGGCCGCGGCATCGTCCTCCGGCACCAGGGTGACGCCCGGTCCCGCGTCGATGCCGCAGGCGGCGGTGGCGATCACCGGGATGCCCAGCGCCATGGCGCGCAGCAGCGCCCGCGGCTGGTGCTCGACGATCGCCGGCAGCACCACCGCGGCGACCGGGTCGGGCCAGGCGCCGGCGGGCAGGGGCCGTGCCGCGACATTGCGCCAGAACGGGCCGGCCTGCTCGCGCGCCCGGCCGGTCACGGCGAGGTCGATGTCCAGCCCCTCGACCGCCTCGCGCAGGGCATAGGCGCCCTTGCGGCCCAGGGCCGAGGCCGGGAACAGGATGGTGCGGCCGCCGATCGCGGGCCGTGGCGCCGTGGCGACGTCCGGCAGCGCCCAGTCCAGATGCACCGCCCGGTCCGCGAAGCGCGCGGCGATGCCGCCATGCGGGGTGTAGAGGCGGGCGGCCGCAGCCAGCGCCTCGGTCTCCGCCGCGACGATCTCGTCCGGCGCCCGGAAATCGCCCAGCGTCGGGCTCTCCGGATGGCGGGCCAGGGCCCGGTCCAGCCGGGCCTGCAGCGCCGCCAGCGGCCAGCGCTCCATCAGCACGTCGAAGCTGCGGCCCTGCAGGCAGCCGAGGCGCCAGAGATGCGGCAGCAGCCCCTGGCCGACCACCAGATGGGTGTGGCGATAGGACAGGCGGCGGGCATAGGCCTCGGCCAGCCGCCGGTCGAAGCCCAGCATCGCCCGGGGCAGCGCGCCGCCCACCGCCGGCAGGCGGCGCAGCGCCCGGGCGCGGGCCAGCGCGACCAGGGTGGCGCGGCTCTCGCCGCCCGGCAGCTCCGGCCAGGCATAGCGGGCCCGCCAGCGCATCGGCAGGAACAGCTTGTCCTCCGGCCCGGCCTGGGTGCGCAGCAGCGCCGCGAATTCCGGCCAGCTTCCGTCGACCAGCCAGGCGGTCGGCCGCCGGGTGATCTCCGGACCCTTCGGCAGGTGATGGCTGCAATCCTCATGGGCGCAGCCGACGCAGTCATTGGCGGCCTCGCGCAAGGCCGGGAAGGCGACCACGACACCGGACGCCGCGGCGGCGGCGCTGCGGAAGCGGAGCTCCAGCTCCGCCCCGGTCAGCCGCGCCTCGATGCGGAAGGCGGAACGGCTGCGGACGCGCAGGTCGACATAGTTCCAGAACACCGTGGCGTCGCGCCCGGCGGCGGCGCGCGAGCCCGGCACCAGCCGGCTGTGGGCGTGGCGCTCGACGATCTCGAAGCCCGCGGCCAGCGCCGCCTCGTACAGGCCGTTCGACAGCTGGCACAGCCCGCCGCCGGTGCTGGCGACCAGGCAGCCCTCGCGCAGCTCGCGCCCGGCGACGAAGCCGCGCCGGCGCGTGGCGCGGCCGATCTGGCGCCAGAAGCTGAACACCGCGCCGGCCGGCACCTCGACGCCGTCGAGGGCGCGCAGGGCCAGGCGCAGATTGTGGATCTTGCCGGCGGTCAGGTCGTGCTCGGCGGCCCCGACCGGCCCGGACCACAGCGGCGAGCGGATCTCGGCGACGATGGCGGTATCGCACAGCGTGTCCGCGCGCGGATGGCGCGCCGGCCGGCGGCGGATCTCGCGCAGGGCCCGGCCGCCGCGCAGCAGCGCCGCCTTGGCGCCGAAGACCAGCGCGTCCCGCCGCGACGGGACTTTGTGATCCGCTGGCGCTGCCATTCTCGCTGCTGCTCCCGACCCCGACGACAGGGGCAGTGAAGCAGCGGAAGATGGCCGGACGATGTCGCGCCGATGGCAGCTGCACGCGTGCACTTGACGTCCGGGCCCGCCGGCTTGATGAAAGGCGACGCTTCCGATCGGGCCCGCCATGACCGACGCCTCCCGCCGCATCGGCTTCCTGCTGCTGCCGCAGTTCTCGATGATGGCCTTCGCCTCGGCGATCGAGCCGCTGCGCGTCGCCAACCGGCTGTCGCGGCGGCAGGTCTATCACTGGACCATCTTCTCCGCCGATGGCTTGCCGGTGCCGGCGTCGAACGGCCTGCCGCTGCCGGCCGACGCCGTCGCCGGCAGCGCCGACGACCTGCCGATGCTGATCGTCTGCGCCGCCTTCGAGCCGCTGGCGGCCGTCACTCCGGCGCTGATCCGCTGGTTCCGCCGGCTCGACCGCGCCGGCGCGGTGCTGGGCGGCATCGACACCGGCTGCTTCGCGCTCGCCGCCGCCGGGCTGCTCGACGGCTACCGCGCCACCGCGCATTGGGAGGCGCTGGACGGCTTCGCCGAGCAGTTCCCGCGAGTCGAAGCCCGCGCCTGCCTGTTCGAGACCGACCGCCGCCGCCTGACCTGCGCCGGCGGCACCGCCGCGCTGGACCTGATGCTGCAGATCATCCGCATGGACCATGGCGCCCGCCTGGCGGCGGCGGTGTCGGAGCAGTTCATCTACAACACCCTGCGGCACGCCGAGGACCGGCAGCGCCTGTCGGTGCCGCGCCAGCTCGACATCCGCGACAGCCGCCTGGCCCGGATGGTCGAGATCATGGAGCGCAACGTCGCCAGCCCGATCGCGGTCACCGCCCTGGCTCGCACCGTCGACATGTCGCCGCGCCAGGTCGAGCGGCTGTTCGCCCTCCATCTCGGCAAGGGTCCGCAGGGCTTCTACCAGTCGCTGCGGCTGCAGCGGGCACGGTCGATGGTGCAGTATTCCGACGACCCGCTTTTGGAGGTCGCGGTCGCCTGCGGCTTCGGCAGCTACGAGCATTTCTGCCGCTGCTACCGCCGCGAATTCGGCGTGCCGCCCAGCCGCGACCGGCGCGCCTCCGCCGCCTAGCGGAAAGCGTCAAGGCTTTGTCGCTCCCGATCAAGGTCCGGGCGGTCGCCCGGGCGTAGCCTCGTCCCAGCGGCCGGTGCGCCGGCGATACGGGGAGGCGGTAAGCAATGGCCCTGCAGACTGACATCAACCGGCGCGTGATCGTGACCTGCGCCGTCACCGGCGCCGGCGACACGGTGGGCAAGCATCCGGCGATCCCGGTGACGCCGCAGCAGATCGCCGACGCGGCGCTGGAGGCGGCGAAGGCCGGCGCCACCGTGGCCCATATCCATGTCCGCAACCCCGAGACCGGCAAGGCCAGCCGCGACCCGGCCCTCTACCGCGAGGTGGTCGACCGCATCCGCTCCTCCGGCGTCGACATCATCATCAACCTGACCGCCGGCATGGGCGGCGACCTGGTGATCGGGCCGCAGGACAACCCGACGAAATTCGGTGCCGACACCGACCTGGTCGGCGGCATCGACCGCCTGCCGCATGTCGAGCAGCTGCTGCCGGAGATCTGCACCCTCGACTGCGGCTCGCTGAACTTCGGCGACGGCTCGCTGGTCTATGTCTCCACCCCCGACATCCTGCGCCAGCAGGCGAAGCGGATCCAGGAGCTCGGGGTGAAGCCTGAGCTCGAGATCTTCGACACCGGCAACCTCTGGTTCGCCCGGCGGATGGTGGAGGAGGGGCTGCTCGACGCGCCGCCGCTGTTCCAGCTCTGCCTCGGCATTCCCTGGGGCACGCCGCCCGACCCGCGGATGATGCTGGCGATGCGCGACATGCTGCCGGACGGCGCGGTCTGGGCCGGCTTTGCCATCGGCCGGCTGCAGCTGCCCTTCGTCGCCCAGGCGGTGCTGCTGGGCGGCCATGTCCGGGTCGGGCTCGAGGACAACCTCTATCTCGACAAGGGCGTCTATGCCTCCAACGGCAGTCTGGTCGAGCGGGCGCGGACCATCATCGAGGCGATGGGGTCGAAGGTGATGACTCCGGCCGAGGCGCGCAGCCATCTCGGCCTCAAGCTGAAGGGGCAGGCCCATGCCGCGTGAGATCAGGACCTTCGGCATCGTCGGCGGCGGCGTCATCGGCAGCGGCTGGGCCGCGCGGGCGCTGGCCCGCGGCCTCGACGTCGTCGCCTGGGACCCGTCCCCGGCCGGCGAGCAGGCGCTGCGCGACGCCGTCGCCAATGCCTGGCCGGCCCTGACCCGGATCGGCCTGGCCGAGGGCGCAAGCCCGGACCGGCTGGCGGTTGTCAGTTCGGCCGAGGCGGTCGCCGCCTCATCCGATTTCGTGCAGGAGAGCGCGCCGGAGCGGATCGAGCTGAAGCGCAAGCTGCACCACGCCATGGCGGAGGCGGCGCCGGCCGACGTCATCCTCGGCTCCTCCTCCTCCGGCCTGCTGCCCAGCGAGATCCAGGAGGGGGCGCGGCATCCGGAGCGGATCGTCATCGGCCATCCGTTCAACCCGGTCTACCTGCTGCCGCTGGTCGAGGTGGTGGGCGGCAAGCAGACGGCGCCGGAGACCATTAAGACCGCCTCGGCCTTCTATGCCTCGCTCGGCATGAAGCCGCTGCATGTCCGCAACGAGATCGACGGCTACATCGCCGATCGCCTCTTGGAGGCGCTGTGGCGCGAGGCGCTGCACCTGGTCGCCGACGGCATTGCCACCACCAAGGAGATCGACGAGGCGATCTGCTTCGGCGCCGGCATCCGCTGGGCCTTCATGGGCACCAACCTGACCTACCACCTCGCCGGCGGCGAGGGCGGCATGAGGCATATGCTGGAGCAGTTCGGCCCGGCGCTGGAGCTGCCCTGGACCAAGCTGGTGGCGCCGAAGCTGACCGGCACCCTGATCGATCGCATGGTCGACGGCACGCGCGAACAGGCCGGCGGCTGGCCGGTGAAGAAGATCGAGCGCTGGCGCGACGAGCGCATCATCCGGATCCTGCAGGCGCTGGAGGCCGCCGACCGCGACACCGGCCACCCGACCTACGATCCGCGGCCGGGCCAAGCCTGAGCCGCCGCCCGATCCCCGCGCCCGCGGGGATGGCGCGGTCGGATTGGTTGCGAGCCCCGGCCGTTGTTCGCCTGACTCCGCCCGGCCGGATCCCGATCCGGCCGGGCGTTCTTTCTGCTCAGGATCAGCGCGCGCCGCCGGGCCGGAGGGCCACCTGGCGCGACGCGGCCAGGAAGGCCTTCAGCCGCGCGGCATACTCCGGATCGCCCGAGACCGTGCGTGCGGGCGGCGGCCGGCGGATCGCCGCCGTCGCCATCCTCCGTCGCGCCATCGCGACCTCGCCCTCGGTCACGGAGGTCCCGCCGAGCAGGTTCATATAGGTCGTGGTCTCGTGCTGCTGCAGCACCTCGTCGAGCCAGGGGCCGAGCGGGTCGTTGGGATCGGTCGTCAGCCAGGCGCCCGGCAGCGCGACGCTGTCCGGAATGTCGGCATAAGAGACGCCCCAATAGTCCAGCCAGAAATAGTAGCCGACGATCGCGCTGGCGATGATGGTCGGCGCCAGGATGTCCGGGCCGACATCGTCATAGATCAACGGGATCCCGAGCAGCTCCGCCATCGCCTTGGGGACGATGTCGAGCGTGTTGCGGTAGCAGGTCGCGGTCGGAAAGGCGCTGCGGAAGGCGTCGGCGAAGGCCTGGTTGCCGGCGGTCGGTCCCGCATACGTGGTCGGCACGATGGCGGGGGACAGGCCCTGCTCCGCCAGCTGTGCCTGCAGCCAGGGCGCCAGCACGGTGGTGACGCAGCCGCCCAGGCTGTGCCCGGTCACCTGCAGCGGCACCTGCGAGCTGGCGGCTTTGCCGTAGAAGCCTGCGAGGAAGCCGACCAGGGACTGCCCACCCGAGGTCATGCCGGCGACGCGGGACAGCGCGTCGGCGGTCCCGGCGGCTATCCGCGCGTCGCTCGGGGCGGCCCAGGGCGGCGCCTGCTGGCTGTCGGACCCGAGGTCCTCGACGATCTGGTTCCACAGCCCCAGCGGCGACATGTACCACATGTCCAAGTCCGTGCCGCGCACGACGACGGCCACGGACAGAGTCTGTCCCGTCGCGCTGCTGCGGACCGCGACATAGGCGAGGTTGGCCTGGGACGGGTCCTGCGCCGGTCCCCAGGCCAGCGACCAGTTGCTGCCGTCCGGCGCCGGCCAAGCCAGCGGAAAGCTGTCGTGGATGGTGGAAGGATCGAGATACGAGATCTGGCAGAGCTGAAGCAGGCTGATGCTCGCGGCATCGGCCGTTGCAGTCGGGATGGTCATGATGAATTCCTCGAATTAATAATAAAATTAGAGAAAGTGGCAAATATTATTATAGCAGAGAGATAATATTCTGAAAGCTACTTCACATGCGCCCGCAGGGTCCGGCCGCGGATGCGCTCGCGGTGCATGATGTACAGGCTGGAGGCGATGACGATGCCGGCGCCGAGCACGACGAAGGGCTCGACGGCGTTGCCGAAGAACAGGCTGCCATAGGCCAGGGCCCAGACGATCATGGTGTACTGCATCGGCGCGATGGTGCTGGCCGGCGCCAGCGACAGCGCCCGCACCACCAGGAACTGGGCGGAGCCCATCAGCAGGCCGGCGGCGCCGACCCGCAGCAGGTCGAACCAGCTCGGCAGCTTGAACACGAACAGCGCGACCGGCAGGCTGGTCACCAGCAGCCCCAGCATCACCGCCGTGACCATCACGGCGCGCTGCTCGTCCCGGCTGATCTTGCGCATGATCAGCACCACCCCGGCGCCGGTGAAGACCGAGCCCAGGGCGGACAGATGCCCCAGCGTCAGCGACGCGAAGCCCGGCCGCACCATCACCAGGATGCCCAGGAAGCCGACCACCACCGCGGCCCAGCGATGGGCCCGCACCTGCTCGCCCAGGATCGGGATCGACAGGATGGTCACCACCATGGGCGTGCAGAAGGCGATGGCGTAGACATCGGCCAGGGGCAGGGCGGAGAAGGCGTAGAAGCCGAAGATCGTGCCGATCCCGGCCAGGAGGCCGCGCGCCACGATCAGCCGCGGATGCGCCGCCCGCATCCGGCCGAGCCCGCCGTCGCGGCGCAGCATGATCAGAATCGGGATGCAGGCGAAGGCGACCTGCATCGGGATGATCTGGAAGATCGAATAGCTGGCCGTCAGCCCCTTCACCAGCGCGTCGCTGGACGCGAACATCAGGTTGGCGAACAGCGAGCACAGCACGCCGAGCAGCGGCGTCTCGACGCCGGAAACGGCCGCGCGGGCAGGGGGCGCCGTCGGCGCGTGCAAAGGGGCCATCGGGACAGTCTCGTCGCCGCGCCGCCAGAGTCGCATGGTCGTCTCGATCCCCTCCGGGGCGGCGGGTTGCCCGTCCTGCCCCGAATGTCAGACATACGCCTGTTGGCGGAAAACGGGTGGCGAAAGCCGGAAAGGCTGGCATGCGCGCCGGGCGGCCGTCGCGCAGCGGGGCGAGAGCGCGCGACGACGCCATAGGCGGAATGGGAAATCCGGGCTAAGAGGCTGCGGCATCATTCGGGTGAGAGCGATGATCGAGTTCGGTGTCGATGCGGTGCAGGTCGTGTTCAACCCGGCGGGCGGGCATCTGCACGATGTCGTGATGCGCTGGAACGGGCGGGAGATCCGGCCGCTGCACCGGGCGCCCTGGATCGACAGCGGCGAGGCGCTGCCGGACGACATCCCGCTCGGCCTGCGCAACCTGGCCGGCGACTTCTTCTGCGCCCCCTTCGCCGACAGCGACCTCGACGGCGCGCCCGGCCATGGCTGGACCGCCAACGGGCACTGGACTCTCGACGGCATCGACCAGGATTCCGGCGGCGTCACCGCGCGCTTCACGCTGCAGGAGCAGGTCTTCGGCGCCACCGTGCGCAAGGCGGTGACGCTGCGCCGGGGCCAGCCGATCGTCTACCAGCGCCATGTCTTCGAGGGCGGCGCCGGGGCGCTGCCGATGGCGCATCACGCCATGATCCGGGCTCCGGGCGGGGCGGCGCTCAGCTTTTCGCCCAAGGCCTTCGGCACGACCCCGCCGACGCCGGTCGAGCCCGATGCCGCGCGGGGGCGCTCCGTGCTGGCCTACCCGCAGCGCTTCGCCGGGCTCGACGCGCTGCGCCTGGCCGACGGGCGCATGGTCGACGCCTCGCGCTATCCCTTCGCCGACAGCCATGAGGACATCGTGCTGCTGGCCGAGGCGCCGGGCTCGGCGCTCGGCTGGTCGGCGGCGCTGGCCGCGCGCGAGGGGTTCCTGTTCTTCGGGCTGAAGGACCCGCGCCGCCTGCCCTTCACCATGCTGTGGATGAGCAATGGCGGCCGCGACTACCCGCCCTTCTCCGGCCGGCACCGCCATGTGCTGGGGATCGAGGAGGGCTGCATGTACCTGCATCTCGGCCACCGCGCCTCGATGCAACCGAACCCGCTGACCGCCGAGGGCTACCCGACCGCGATCGCGCTGGAGCCGGCGGGGCGGGTCGAGATCGCCTACGCCTTCGGGGCGGTGCCGGCCGAGCCGGGCTGGGACCGGGTCGAGGCGATCGCCCATGGCCCCGCCGGCCTCGACCTGCGCATCGCCGGCGGCCCGGCCGTGACGGCCGTGACGCTGCCCTTCGAGGCGGAGCGGATCGGGCTGTAGTTTTCTCGCAGGGTGGAACGCCCTGCCGCCGCCCGCCTGCGATTCGCGCTTGAACCGCGGCCGGTCCTCGCCTTCGATGGGCGGGCCGACCACTGGCCGATGTCGTAGGGAAAGAGTGTCCATGTCCGCGTCAGATCGCGCCGTCCTCGAGGCCCTGTTTCAGGCTGCGCTCAGCGCCGCCTATCCGGAGACGCGGATGCGACACCTGCTGCCGCAGCCGCCGACGGGCCGCACCATCGTGCTCGGCGCCGGCAAGGGCGCGGCGCGGATGGCCCGGGCCTTCGAGACGCTGTGGCCGCATCCCTGCGAGGGGCTGGTGGTCACCCGCTACGGCCACGGCACGCCGACCGAACGGATCGAGGTGGTCGAGGCCGCGCATCCGGTGCCCGATGCCGCCGGCCGCGCCGCCGCCCAGCGCATCCTCGACCTCGCTTGCGCCGCTGGGCCCGACGACCTGGTGGTGTGCCTGATCTCGGGCGGTGCCTCGGCCCTGCTGTCGCTGCCGGCCGAGGGGCTGACCCTCGAGGACAAGCAGGCGGTGAACAAGGCGCTGCTGCGCTCCGGCGCGCCGATCCAGGAGATGAACGCGGTGCGCAAGGCGATGTCCGCGATCAAGGGCGGGCGCCTGGCCGCGGCCGCGGCGCCGGCGCGCACCGTCACCTACCTGATCTCCGACGTGCCGGGCGACGAGCCGGGCGTGATCGGCTCCGGCCCCACCGTCGCCGGCGGCGCCGACCCGGAGACGGCGCTGGCGATCCTGCGCCGCTACGAGATCGCGGTGCCGGAGGCGGTCGAACGGGCGATCCGTGCCAATGCCGCGCCCGCTACGCTGCCGGCCGCCGATCTGCACATGCTGGCGACGCCGCAGATGGCGCTGGAGGCGGCGGCGGCGAAGGCGCGGCAGCTCGGCCTGGCGCCGGTGATCCTGGGCGACGCGCTGGAGGGCGAGGCGCGCGAGGTCGGCCGCGTCCTGGCCGGCATCGCCGAGCAGGCGCTGCGGCACGGCCAGCCGGCGGCGCGGCCCTGCGTGCTCTTGTCCGGCGGCGAGACCACGGTGACGGTGAAGGGGCAGGGGCGGGGCGGCCGCAATGTCGAGTTCCTGCTGGCGCTGACGCTCCAGCTACAGGGTCGGTCCGGCATTTCCGCCATCGCCTGCGACACCGACGGCATCGACGGGTCGGAGGACAATGCCGGCGCCTGGGCCGATGCGGCGACGCTGGCGCAGGGCAAGGTGCAGGGGCTCGCGGCAGCCGACTTCCTGGCGAACAACGACGCCTACAGCTATTTCGCGGCGCTCGACCGGCTGGTGGTGACCGGCCCGACCCTGACCAACGTCAACGACTTCCGCGCCATCCTGGTTCGGTAGCGCCGGGCGCGGCCTGGACAGCACGGCCGACACGAAACTGCAATCGATTGCTGAGGTTCGGGGGCGCGTGTACAAAGCACGTGGCTCGGGGGGATAGTATTGCCTCGTATTTTTATTTCCTAGACTGGAGAAGATTCGGAAAGCCGAGCCATCTTCTTCGTCGGTTTCATGAAGGAATAAAGTCATGACCCGAGTTTCGGTCGGCACCGGCAATATCGAAGGCAATGCAAGGTCCCTTCGCGCGGCAGTCTCCGGGGATGGCCGTTACGTGACGTTCGAGAGCTATGCGACCAACCTGGTCGCCGGCGACGGCGACGGCAACGGCCGTGCGGACATCTTCCTGCACGACACACAGACCGGCACGACGACGCGGGTCTCGGTGGATGCCGGCAACGGCGACGCCGACCTGCCGTCGCTGTGGCCGACGATCTCGGGCGACGGGCGCTACGTCACCTTCGACAGCGCGGCGGGCGATATCGTCGCCGGCGACGACAACGGCGCCACCGACGTCTTCCTGCGGGATGTCCAGACCGGCACCACGACGCTGGTCTCGGTCCCCGCCGGCGGAGGGCTGAGCGACGACGCCTCCGCGGAAGCCGAGGTCTCGGCCAACGGGCGCTATGTCGCATTCTACAGCTTTGCGACCAACCTCGTCGCCGGCGACACCAACGCCGTCGAGGACATCTTCATCCGCGACCTGCAGGCGGGGACCACGACCCGCGTCTCCGTCGCCGACGACGAAGCCCAGGCCAATGACCGGTCGATCTCCGCCCGGGTCTCCGATGACGGCCAGCGCGTCACCTTCACTGGCTATGCCAGCAATCTCGTCGGCGGCGACAGCAACGGGGTCGCCGACATCTTCGTCCGCGACCTCGCGGCCGGGACCACCGAACGCGTGTCGGTCGCCACCGACGGGACCCAGGCGGACGGGGAATCGGCCGAGGCGGTGATCTCCGGCAACGGCCGCTACGTCGCCTTCGACAGCGACGCCACCAACCTGGTGGCGGGCGACACCAACGGCACCGGCGACATCTTCCTGCGCGACCTGCAGACCGACACCACGGTCCGCGTCTCCGTCTCGGGCACCGGGGCCGAGGCCGACTCCCGGTCGACCCAGGCCGACATCTCGGCCGATGGCCGCTACGTCGTGTTCGCGAGCTTTGCGTCGAATCTGGTGGCAGGTGATGTCGCCTTGACCAACGACGTCTTCGTCAAGGACATGCTGACCGGCACGGTGACGCGCCTCTCGGTGGCGCTCGACGGCTCGGCGGCCAATGGCTCGAGCCATCTGCCGAAGATCTCGGCCGACGGCAGCACCGTCGTGTTCCACTCGAGCGCGACCAACCTGGATGTCGGCGCCGACACCAACAACAATTTCGACGTGTTCCGGGTCTCGCTCCGCGCCTCGGCCGGGGCCGACCACATGATCGGCTCCGACGGCAACGACACGCTCGGCGGGCTGGCGGGCAGCGACATCCTCACCGGCGGACTGGGCGACGATACGCTGGGCGGCGGGGCCGGGGCGGATCGGCTGTTCGGCGGAGACGGCTCCGACACGGCGGATTACTCGGGCTCGGCCGCGGCGGTGCTGGTGAGCCTGAAGAGCGGCGCCACCTCCGGGGGCGACGCCCAGGGCGACACGCTGATCTCGATCGAGAACGTGATCGGCTCGGCCCTGGCGGACCAGCTGTACGGCAACAGCGGCGCCAACCGGCTGACCGGCGGGGCGGGCAACGACGCGCTTTGGGGCGGGGCCGGGGCCGACGTTCTGGACGGCGGCGCCGGTTCGGACCACGCCGCTTACCAGCTCTCGGCCGCGGCGGTGACGGTCGACCTGCTGGCCGGCACCGGCTCGGGCGGCGACGCCCAGGGCGACACGCTGGTCGACATCGAGATCCTGTACGGGTCGAGCTTCGACGACCAGCTGACCGGCAACAATGTCGGCAACACCCTCCGGGGCGATCTCGGCAACGACACGCTCGTCGGCAATGGCGGTGCAGACACCCTGGTCGGGGAGGGCGGCAATGACAGCCTCGACGGCGGCGACGGCAACGACCGGCTCCTGGGCCTCGACGGGGTCGACACCATCCATGGCGGCAACGACAATGACTCGGTCGATGCCGGTGACGGCAACGACCAGGTCTTCGGCGATGCCGGCGTCGACAGTCTCTTCGGCGGCGAGGGGGACGACCAGCTCGACGGCGGCACCGGCAATGATTTCCTGGAAGGGGGAGCCGGGGCCGACGGGCTGACCGGCGGTGTCGGCACCGACATGGCGAGCTATACCGGCTCGGCCGCCGCGGTGACGGTGAACCTGGCCGCCGGCGTGGCCTCGGGCGGCGCCGCCCAGGGCGACACGTTCGGCAGCATCGAGCAGGTGTCGGGCTCGGCCTTCGCCGACAAGCTGACCGGCGACGCCGGGGCCAACGAACTGTGGGGGCAGGATGGCGACGACATCCTCGTCGGCGGTGCCGGCGCCGACGCTTTGAAGGGCGGCAACGGCATCGACACGGTCAGCTACGTGGCCTCCGCGGCGGGGGTGACGGTGAACCTGGCCACCGGCGCGGTGTCGGGTGGCGACGCCCAGGGCGACACGTTCAACAGCATCGAGCAGGTGCTGGGCTCGAACCAGGGCGACCGGCTGACCGGCGACACCGGGGCCAACACCCTGTGGGGCGGCAACGGCGACGACGTGATCACCGGCGGCCTGGGTGCCGATTTCCTGAAGGGCGGTGCCGGCAACGACAGCTTCGTGTACACCAGCGTGGCCGACAGCACCGTGGCGGCCGCGGGCAAGGACACCATCACCGACTTCACCACCGGCGACCGGATCGACCTGTCGGCGATCGACGCGGACGGCAACGCCGCCAATGGCGACACCGTCTTCAGCTTCGGCCCCGGCGGCTTCACCGGCGTCGCCGGCGAGCTGCGGGTGGTGGATTTCGGCGACGGCCGCCAGGGCGTCTATCTCGACGTCAACGGCGACAAGACTCCGGATTCGATCATCGTGGTCTATGCCGACCACGCCCTGACCTCGGCGGACATCGTGCTCTGATCGAAGGTCATGCGGGAGGCGCCGCCAGGCTGCGCCTCCCGTGTCTCGGACGCCGAATTCCTCGTCGAAAAGGGCTCGCCGGACCCGTTTCATCAGGTTTGAGACAGGTGCACCGCGATTGCCGAAGTCAATCAGGGCGTGTAGAACCCTGAGGCCCCGGCATGTGAACCCGTGTCCATTATTCGTACAACTTCCATTCGTACGACTTTGTTTTACTTCTGATTTTCCCGATGGCGTTTTGCCGGTAAGGCCGCCATCGCCAGCAGAATCGATGGGGAGGCTTTCCGTATGACCGTCAATGCCAGCTCGCTCACCCGGATTTCAGTCAGCACCGGCGGCAGCAGCGCCGACAACATCGCCACCGGCGGCGTGATGTCGGCCGATGGCCGCTATGTCGTGTTCCAGAGCACCGCGACCAACCTGGTCGCCGGCGACGCCAATGCCTTGTTCGACGTCTTCCTGCGCGACACGCAGACCGGCACCACCATCCTGATCTCGACCGCGACCGGCGGGGCGCAGGGCAACAACGTCTCCAGCGTTGCCTCGATCACCGATGACGGCCGCTTCGTGTTCTTCAACAGCAGCGCGACCAACCTGGTCTCCGGCGACACCAACGGCGCCCTCGACGTGTTCATGCGGGACAACCAGACAGGCGTCACCACCCGGGTCTCGACCGCGTCCGACGGCAGCCAGGCGACCGGCGCGTCGCAGAATGTCGACGTCACCGGCAACGGCGCCTTCATCGGCTTCCAGAGCACCGCGACCAACCTGGTCGGCAGCGACAGCAACGGCTTCAGCGACGCCTTCGTCAAGAACCTGTCGAGCGGCGTCGTCACCCGCATCTCGGTGACGGATGGCGAGCAGCAGGCCAACGGCAACTCCCTGGTCACCCGCCTGTCCGACGACGGCAACCGCGCCTCCTTCGTCAGCTCCGCCAGCAACCTGGTCGCCACCGACACCAACGGCGCCCTCACCGACGTCTTCGTCCGCGACATCGCCGGCGGCACCACCACCCTGGTCTCGGTCTCCACCGGCGGCGTGTCGGGGAACGGCACGTCCTTCGGCTCCTCGATCTCCGGCAACGGCCGCTATGTGGTGTTCGAGAGCAACGCGACCGACCTGGTCGCCGGCGACACCAACGGCGCCACCGACATCTTCGTCCGCGACCTGCAGACCAACACCACCACCCGGGTCTCCACCAACGGCGACGGCATCCAGGGCGACGCACTCTCGAGCCAGTCGTCGATCTCCGCCGACGGGCGCTACGTCGTCTTCTTCAGCCTCTCCAGCAACCTGGTGCAGGGCGACACCAACGCCCTCCGCGACATCTTCCTGAAGGACATGGTGACCGGCACGGTGACGCGCCTGTCCGTCGCCGCCGACGGGACCGAGCTCAACGACCTCTCGAACACGCCCCAGATCTCGGCCGACGGGCACTATGTCACCTTCCAGTCGCAGGCCACCGACACCGGCGTGGGCGCCGAGGGCAACGGCACCGGCTTCGACGTGTTCCGCATCTCGCTGGTGGCCGGGGCCGGGGCCGACCGCATGCTCGGCTCCGACGGCAACGACACCATCGACGGGCTGGCCGGCGACGACATCCTTCTCGGCGGCTTCGGCAACGACACGCTCACCGGGGGCGCCGGGGCGGACCAGATCTCCGGCGCCGCCGGCACCGACACCGCCAGCTACGCCGCCTCGGCCGCCGGGGTGACGGTCGACCTGGTGGCGGGCACCGGCACCGGCGGCGACGCCCAGGGCGACGCGCTGACCGGCATCGAGAACGTGATCGGCTCGGCCCAGTCGGACCACCTCTACGGCGACGGCGCCGTCAACACGCTGACCGGCGGCGATGGCGACGACACGCTCCGCGGCGGGGCGGGGGCCGATGTCCTCAACGGCGGCAACGGCTCGGACTTCGCCAATTACCAGGGCTCGACCGTGGGGGTCATTGTGAGCCTGCTGGGCGGCCCCGGCATCGGCGGCGACGCCCAGGGCGACACGTTGACCAACATCGAGAACCTGTACGGGTCGAGCCAGGGCGACCAGCTGATCGGCAACAACGTGCGCAACATCATCGGCGGCGAGCTCGGCAACGACTTTATCAACGGCAATGGCGGCGACGACGCGCTCTCCGGCGAGGCTGGCAACGACAATCTCAGCGGCGGCGACGGCGCGGACCGGCTGGTCGGCGGCGCCGGCATCGACACCATCCATGGTGACAACAACGATGATTCCATCGATGCCGGCAGCGAGAACGACCAGGTCTTCGGCGATGCCGGGAACGACGTGCTCCTGGGCGGCACCGGCGACGACAGCCTCAACGGTGGCGACGGCAACGACCTCCTCGAAGGCGCGGCCGGGGCCGATGCGCTGATCGGCGGGTCCGGCATCGACACGGCCAGCTACGCCAGCTCCGCCGCCGGGGTGACGGTGAACCTGGCGACCGGCGCGGTCTCCGGCGGCGACGCCGCGGGCGACACGTTCAGCAGTATCGAGCAGGTGCTGGGCTCGGCCCAGGTCGACACGCTGACCGGCGACGCCAACGCCAACACGATCTGGGGCATGGCCGGCAACGACGTGCTCACCGGGGCCGGCGGCGGCGACGCGCTCAAGGGCGGCGCCGGCGCCGACAGCTTCGTCTACAACGCCCTGTCCGACAGCGCGGCCTCGGGGGTCGGCAAGGACACCATCACCGACTTCACCACCGGCGACCAGATCAACCTGCAGGCGATCGACGCCGACGGCAACTCGGGCAACGGCGACACCGCCTTCACCTTCGGCACCGGCGCCTTCACCGGCACGGCCGGCGAACTGCGGGTGTTGGTGTCCGGGGGGATCCAGGTGGTCTATATCGACGCGACCGGCGACAAGCTGCCGGACTTCGCCATTAACGTCTATTCCGACCACCCCCTCACCGCGTCGGATTTCGTGCTCTGATCCTCGCCGGAGGCGCCGCCGGCTGAGCGGCGCCTCCCTCCCTCTCCTGTCCGAACCCGGAGGCGTGTCCGCAGTGAAACGGGCAGGCCCGTGCCACCGAACAGTGTCCGGGCAACCATGGGAAAGGGGAGATTCGCCATGACCACCACCTTCACCGCGATCCTCAACTCCGGCCAGGAAATCGGGACCGGCAGCAATGAGACCGCCACAGGCCTCGCGACGGTCAGCCTGAACACCGCCGGCACGGCCATGACCTATTCGGTCACGATCACCGCCGGCATCGATTTCGGCGAGTTGATCGACGGCACCCCGCGGACCGTGGATCCGCTCGACGATGCCGTCCTGATGCACATCCATGCCGCGGCGCGCGGGGTCAATGGCGGGATCGTGTTCGACATCCTGCCGCTGGGCATGACCGACGATGCCGACGACCTGACCATCGTCGAGAACGGCGACGGCTCGGTCACCATCAGCGGCGTCTGGGAAACCAGCGACAGCGATCCGCTGTCCGCCGGCGTCATCGCCGGGCTGCAGGGCGGGACCGGACCGAACGACGTCTCCTTCTACTTCAACATCCATTCGGCCCAGTTCGGCGGTGGCGCGATCCGCGGCCAGCTGGTCACCCGCGCCAGCGAGAATGCCGACACCTTCAACGGCACCGCCGCCGCCGACGTCATCGACGCCTTCGGCGGCGACGACAAGCTGCGCGGGGCCGGCGGCGCCGACAGCCTGACCGGCGGTGCCGGCAACGATAACCTGGTCGGTGGGACCGGCGGCGACACCCTCGCCGGCGGCGCCGGCACCGACACGGCGTACTACACCGGCAGCGCGGCCGGGGTGACGGTCAATCTCGGCGCCGGGACGGCCTCCGGCGGCGATGCCGCCGGCGACATCCTGACCGGCGTCGAGCAGCTCTTCGGCTCGGGCCTCGGCGATAACCTGACCGGCAATGCCGGGGTCAACGGGCTGTGGGGCGACGGCGGCAACGATGTGCTCACCGGGGGCGTGGGCGCCGACTCGTTGAAGGGCGGCGCCGGCAACGACAGCTTCGCCTATACCAGCACGGCCGACAGCACGGCGGCGGCCGCGGGGCGGGACACGATCAACGACTTCACGACCGGCGACCGGATCGACCTGTCGGCGATCGACGCCAACGGCGCCGGGGCGGGCAGCACCGCCTTCGTCTTCGGCACCGGCAACTTCACCGGCACGGCCGGAGAATTGCGGGTGGTGGCCATCCCCAACGGCTACCAGGCGGTCTATGGCGACACCAACGGCGACAGGACGGCCGACATCGCCATCGTCGTCCTGTCCGACCACGCTTTGGCGGCGGGCGACTTCGTGCTGTAACCCTCGGCGGCCCCGCCGGCGAGGCGGGGCCGTCCTCTCGCTTGCGCAGCCGCAGCGACCTCAGCCGCAGGCGCCGCCAGGCCCACGGTCCGAATACGCGCTGAAATCCGGCTCCAGGCCCTGCTCGCCACCCTTCAGCCAGGCCAGCTTGGCGCGGAGATAGCCGGCCATCGCCGCCAGCTCCGCCGCCTTGCGCTCCACCCGGGCCAGCTGCTCCGCCATCAGCTCGATGCTGCGCTCGCGGGTGATGCCGCCGCGGCGGTTTTCCTGGCCGATCGCCGCGATCTCCTTCAGCGACATGCCCAACGACTGGGCCATGCGGATCAGCCGGGCCTCGCGCACATGCTCGGCGGTGAAGATCTGGTAGGGGTTGCGGCCGCCCTTGCCGTTGGTCTCCGGCGCCAGCAGCCCGCGGCGGACATAGAAGCGGACGGTATCCACGGGCAGCCGTGTCGCCCGCGCGAATTCCGAGATCAGCATGGTTCGGCCCCGATGAATCCGGCCCCTTGACCCTGGACCAAGGTCCACACTTATAGGATCTGCTCCCGTCCTTGTGGAGCATGAGAGTTGGACAGAGTTGCATTGGTGACCGGCGCATCGTCCGGCATCGGCGAGGCGACCGTGCGGCGGCTGATCGCCGACGGCACCATCGTCTACGCCGCCGCCCGGCGGACCGACCGGATGGCGGCGCTGGCGGCCGCAGGGGCACGGCTGGTCGCGCTCGACCTGACCGACGACGCCTCGATCGTCGCCGCGGTGGAGCGGATCCGCGGCGAGGCCGGGCGCCTGGACCTCCTGGTCAACAACGCCGGCTATGGCAGCTATGGCGCGCTGGAGGATGTGCCGCTGGAGGAGGCGCGCCGGCAGTTCGAGGTCAACCTGTTCGGCGCCGCCCGGCTGTGCCAGCTGGCGTTGCCGATGATGCGGGCGAACAGGACCGGCCGGATCATCAATGTCAGCTCGATCGGCGGCAAGTCCGGCGAACCCTTCGGCGCCTGGTACCACGCCACCAAATACGCGCTGGAGGGGCTGAGCGACTGCCTGCGGATGGAGCTGACCCCCTTCGGCATCGACGTCGTGGTGATCGAGCCCGGCGCGATCCGCACCGAATGGGGCGGCATCGCCTTCGGGAGCCTGCTGCGCGTGTCCGGCGACACCGCCTACGGCCCCTATGCCCGGCGCCACGCCAAGATGTACGAACGGGCCGTGTCGTCGAGCTTCCCATCCCCGCCCGAGGTGGTGGCGGAGGCGATCGGCCGGGCGGCGGCGGCCAGGCGGCCCCGCACCCGTTACGCGGTGGGCGGCGGCGCCCGGGTTCTGCTGCTGCTCGTCCGCCTGCTCAGCGACCGCATGACCGACCGGCTGATGTGGCGGATGTCGCAGTCGCGCGGGTGAGGGCTGGTCGGCGTCAGTCGAGCCCGATGCGTTTCGCCGCCTCGCGGAACAGGCGCTGGTCCTCGGGCGCGAACCGCATGGCCAGGAGAAAGTCATCGACACGATACTGCGGCAGCGTGCGGCGGATCGCGGTGGCGTGCTCGCGCGCCTCGGCCAGACGCCCGGCCAGCGCCAGTGAGAAGGCTGCGATGGCCAGGATCTGCGCATGCGCGTTCGGGCGCGCGGCCGCCTTCACCCCCCAATCGGCCGCCTCGTCGAACCGGCCCAGGCGCACCAGCGCCATGGCGCGGGCGCCGAGGAAGCCGAACAGCATGGGGTCGAAGGGGCTCAGCCGGCGCGATCGTTCGGAGGCGGCGATCGCGGCGCCCGGATCGCCGCTCTGGGAGTGGACGAAGGCGAGGGTGTAGTGGCCCTGGGCGAAGTTCGGGCTCAGCTCGACCGCCTGCTCCAGCTCGGCGATGGACCGGTCATGGTCGCCGCGCAGCCACAGCGCCCGGCCCATGGCCCAGTGCGCGGTCGGGTCGCGGTCGTCGGCGACCAGGCTCTGCCCGGCCGCCTCGAAGGCCCGGTCGACCTCCGGTCCGCGCGGGGCCCAGCCCTGGAAGGCGCTCTGGAAATGGGTGAAGGACAGGCCGGCATGGGCCCGGGCGAAGCTCGGATCCTGGCGCAGCGCGGTCTCGAAGAAATGCCGCGCCTGCTCGTTGTCGGCCCGGGTGAAGCGGTACATGTGCCACAGGCCGCGGTGATGCGCCTCCCAGGCATCCAGGGAGTTCGGCGGCCGCAGGATGGCGCGGTTGCGCTCGATCGTCTCGATCTCGCTGTCGATCGCCGCGACGATCCGGTTGCCGATCTCCTCGAGCACCAGGAATGCATCGTCCAGCGTCTGGTTGAACATCTCCGCCCAGACGATCCGGGCGCTGCGGGCCTCGGTCAGCTCGACCGTCACGGTCAGGCGCCGGTCCTGCCGCCGGGCAAAGCCGCTGACGACATAGTCGACATTCAGCATCCGCCCGGCATCCTCGGCCCCGATGCGCCGGTCGCGCAGGGCGAACACGGTGCCCTGGGCGATGACGAACAGGCTGCGCAGCTTGGCCAGGCGGGTGGTGACATCATGGGCGAGGGCATCCGCCACGCCGTTGTGGGAGCCGGCCGCCGCCGGGTCGGCAAAGGGCATGACCGCGATCGAGGCACGGCGCGGGGCGGCGAGGGCGACGTCGTCAGGGCTGTCGCCTGAGGCGGCCATGGCGGGCGGTGGGCGGACGGCGGCGTCGCCATGCGACCGCACGGTCTGCCAAGCCTGGCGCAGGATGGCGCCGTCCAGCCCCTCGGCCTCGAACTGCCGGATCGCCGCCGCCAGATGGGCTTCGCCTTCGCGGATCCGGCCGTGCCGGGCGAGCTCACCCAGCACCAGCCCGTGCACGCGCGGATCGAACGGCGCCAGCTCCAGCCAGGCCTCGAGAGGACCGAGCCGCAGCTCGTCGGGGGCGCTGGTGGCGAGATGCTCCAGCAGGGCGATGCGGCAGCCGCGGAAGCGGCGGCGCTGCGCCGCCAGCCAGCCGGTGAAGGCCGGGCTGCGCCCGATCTCCAGCCCGTCGAGGAACTCCCCGGCGAACAGGGCGGCCAGCGCCTGCAGCCGCTCCGGCGCGATCGCCGCGATGCCCTGCTGCGCCGCCAGGGCGACCTCGGCGGCGTCGGTGAAACCGTCCGCCAGGTCGAGCCGGACGGTGTCGCCCGAGGTCTCCAGCCGGGGCCGGCCGGGCTCGTCGACCAAGCTGCGGATCTTGCTCAGGCACCAGCGCAGCTCGCCCCGCGGGTCGCTGGGGCCGTCCCACAGCAGCTCGCACAGCTGGCTGCGCCCGACCGGATGGGGCGCCAGGGCCAGATAGGCCAGCAGGGCGCGGACCTTGCGCGATGCCGGCAGCGCGACGGCGACGCCGTGCCGGCGCACCGCCAGCGGCCCCAGCAGCCGCAGTTCGACCGGCGCGCCGTCTCGGGCCGCTCCTGCGGATTCCTTGGGAATTTCCACGCCGCCACCCACGCTCGCCTCCACGGGCGGCGGCTACGCTCGTCGGAATGGCAGAGGCTCGTGCCACATCGGGGCCGACTGCCGTCACCAACGGAGAACGATCTTGGCCGCGCCCACCGCAAGCATGACTCAGAACCCGCCATCCGCTCAACCCGACCTCACGGCGGTCAAGGCCCGCCAGCAGGGGGCATGGTCCTCCGGCGACTACGCCGTGGTCGGCACCACCCTGCAGATCGTCGGCGAGGAGCTGTGCGAGGCGCTCGACCTCCGCGCCGGCCAGTCGGTGCTCGACGTCGCCGCCGGCAACGGCAATGTCGCCCTGGCCGCCGCCCGGCGCTGGTGCGACGTCACCGCCACGGACTATGTGCCGGCGTTGCTGGACCGCGCCCGCGAGCGCGCCGCGGCCGAGCGGCTGGCGATCCGGTTCCAGGAGGCCGATGCCGAGGCCCTGCCGTTCGCCGATGACAGCTTCGACGTCGTCGTGTCGACCTTCGGCGTGATGTTCACCCCGGACCAGGACCGCGCCGCGGCCGAGTTGCTGCGGGTGTGCCGGCATGGCGGCAAGATCGGCCTCGCCAACTGGACGCCGGACGGCTTCATCGGTCAGCTGTTCAAGACCATCGGCCGGCACCTGCCGCCGCCGGCCGGCATCCGGTCCCCGGCGCTGTGGGGCGCGCGCGAGCGGCTGGCGGAGCTGTTCGCGCCCGAGGCGGCGTCGATCGCCTCGGCGCAGCGGCATTTCGTGTTCCGCTACCGCTCGCCGGCGCATTGGCTGGAGGTCTTCCGGGGGTATTACGGCCCGCTTCTGAAGGCCTTCGCGGCGTTGCCGCCGGCGGGGCAGGACGCGCTGGAGGCGGACCTCGTGGCCCTGATCGCCCGGTTCAACCGCAGCGGCGACGGCGCCATGGTCGTGCCCAGCGAGTATCTCGAGGTCGTCGTCACCAAGGCCTGAGGTCAGCCCTGGGGCGCATTCCCCAGGAAGTCGGCGATGGCGAGGCCCAACTCCGGCTTCGCCACCGCGCTCATATGGTTGCCGGGGATCTCGGCGTGGCGGCCCTGCGGCAGGGCGGCGGCGAGATCCGCGGCCGAGCCGTTGTCGTCGTCCTCGGCGCCGGCCGCCACCAGGGTCGGCACCGCGATCCGCGCCAGCGCCTCGCGCGGCGTGTCGACCGAGGTGCCGAGCACCTGCAGCAGCGCCTCCGGATCGCCGCCGACGGTCTTCAGGAAGGCCTCGGCCATCCATTCCGGCGTGCCGCGCGGGAAGCTGCCGAGATGGGTCAGGATGTGGCGGAAATAGGCGTTGCGGCCGCCGGCGCTGATGATGCCGTCGAGGCCCATCCCGGCCACGATCGCCCGCCCCGGCGCGGCGCCGCGCACCAGCATCCGCACCACTGTCCGCCCGCCCAGCGAATAGCCGCCGAGATCGTAGTCGGCGAGGCCGAGCTGCTCGACCAGCGCCAGCCCGTCATCGGCCAGGATGTCGGGTGGATAGGCGGCGGGGTCGTGCGGCCTGGCGCTGTCGCCATGGCCGCGCAGGTCCGGCATGACCACGCGATAGCCTCGGGCCGCGATCGCCGCGGCATGGCCGTAGCGCAGCCAGTTGACCGTGGCGGTCGAGAAGAAGCCGTGGATCAGCACCAGCGGCCGGCCCTCGCCGAGCTCGCGATAGGCGAGGTCGACGCCATCGCGGCCCTGGAAGCGGCGGACGGGAAGGTCGGTCATGATGTCAGCGCTCGCGACGGTAGGAGAAGGCGTCGGTCAGCCGCGCCATCCCGGCCCGCTCGTAGAAGCCGACCGCGTCGGGCACCGAGACCAGGTACAGGCTCACCTGCGGCCCGAGCTGCCGGCGCGCCTCGTCCAGCAGGCCCTTGCCGACGCCGAGGCCCTGGGCCGACGGCGAGACGGCGAGGTCGGAGAGATAGCAGCACCAGACCGAATCGGTGACGCCGCGCCCGACCCCGACCAGCGGCCGGCCGGGCTGGTCCAGTCGGGCGGTCACGATCAGGTTGGCGCCGGCGATCATGGCCTGCAGCCGCGGTTCGTCGTCGACCGGGCGGATGCGGCCGAGGCCGGATTCGACCAGCACGCGCCGGAACGCGGCGACGTCCAGGTCCTGCTCGCGACCGTAGAGGATGCGGGGCTTCTCGCTCATGGCCGGGAGACTGCACCATCGCCGCCGGAGTCCGAAAGGGGTTTCCGGAGCCGGACCGGCGCCTCGGGTGTTGATCAAAGGCAACCGGTCGGGAGAGCCGGCATGAGCTTCGCCATCCATCCGCTGACGCCGGACCGGTGGCCGGCGCTGGAGGACCTGTTCGGGCCGGCCGGCGCGGTCAATGGCTGCTGGTGCATGCATGGCCGCATCGGCGCCGCCTATCGCCGCCGGCCGCGGACCCGGAACAAGGCCGATTTCCGCGCGGTGGTGCAGCAGGGCCCGCCGCCCGGGCTGCTCGCCTTCGCCGCGGACGACCTGGCGGTCGGCTGGTGCCAGCTGACCCCGCGCACGGCGCTGCCGGAGCTCGACCGCAACTGGCGCCTCAGGGCCGTCGACGACGTGCCGGTCTGGGCGCTGTCCTGCCTCTACATCCGCAAGGGCTGGCGCCGCCGCGGCGTCAGCGCCGCCTTGATCGAAGGGGCGTTGCGGGCGGCGAAGCGGGCCGGGGCGCCGGCGCTGGAGGCCTATCCCTTCGACGCCGCGGTCTCGCCGAGCGCCTCGGGCTCCGGCTACGCCTCGACCTTCGCCCGCCTCGGCTTCCGCACCGTCGCCCGCCGCATCCCGGCCCGCCCGATCATGCGGCACGATTTGGCCGGGATCGGGGGGTGAGGCATCTCCACGAGCCGCCTCAGGCGAAGGTCTGGGCGTCGACCTTGGCTTCGGCCGGGCCGCAGCACGACTCCGCCTGCTTCGGCGGCTGGTAGGTCGCCGCCGGGTCCAGGGCCGGGCCGGTCTCGTAGCGGTCGTGGTGACGCACCCAGGACATGGTGAAGGCCAGCCCGTCCTCGTCGCGGCCCTTCGGCACCAGGTCGAGATAGGTGTAGGCGGTCAGCTGCAGGTCGCCGCCGCGGCCGTAGGAGGAATAGGTGTGGTACACGGCGCCGGCATCGTCCCGGGCGAAGACGCTGGTGCCCGGCAGCTCCTCGACGGGGAAGGGCAGCTCGCCGTAATTGTAGGGCGTGCTGCCGCCGGCGGTCTGCTGCGGCGTGAAGGAGACGCCGAAATCGTAGTTGAAGTCGCTGCCATGCGACGACACCCATGTGAAGCGCCAGCCCATGCGCTGCTGGAACCGCCGGATCTCGGCCAGCGGCGCGCGCGACACTGCCGCGAAGGTCACGTCGCGGGCGGCCAGATGCACCAGCGTGCCGTCGATGGTGTCGGCCAGGAACGAGCAGCTCGGGCAGCCATGCTCCCAGCCCGGCGCCAGCATGAAATGGTAGACGATCAGCTGGCTGCGCCCGGCGAACAGCTCGGCCAGCGTCTCGCGGCCCTGCGGCCCGTCGAAGACATAGGGCGTGTCGATCCGGACCCAGGGCAGGGTGCGCCGCTTGCGGCTGATCTCGTCGCGGGCGCGGGTCAGGGCCTTCTCCTCGGCCAGCAGCGCCTTGCGCGCGGCCAGCCAGTCCTCACGGGATGCGATCCGGGTCGGTTCCATGGGCTCCTCCAGGGGTTCGGGTAGTCGGGCAGCCTGCCTCGCCGACAGTGGTGAGGCAGAAACTTAACCAATAAGTTAACTTTAAGAACAACAGGCCTTCGCGTCAAGTCCGGTTGACAGCCGGTCCGGAATTCCGCTTGTCCGGTGGGGGCGCCGCACGGCAGCATGCGCGCCTGATCAAAAGAGGGGGTAGGCGGGTGAGCAACTCAGTCATAGGCCGCGTGGTCCGGCGCGCCGAAGGCATGATCGCGTCGGCGCGGCTGTCGTCGCTGACCCGGGAGGTGGTGAAGGAGAAGCTGACCTATCTCACGCCGCAGAAGCTGGCGCGACTGGAGTCGTCGGCCTCCGCCGTGGTCGAAAAGCGGATCCCCGGCGACATCCTCGAATTCGGCGTCGCCCTCGGCGGCAGCGCGATCCTCCTCGCCGATTTCGCCAAGAAGGGCGGCCGGCACTTTCACGGTTTCGACGTGTTCGGCATGATCCCGCCGCCCTCCGACAAGGACGAGGCCGACGCCAAGTCCCGCTACGAGACGATCGCCAGCGGCGCCTCGGTCGGCATCGACGGGGACAGCTACTACGGCTATCGGACCGATCTCTTCGGCGATGTCTGCAAGGCCATGGCGGGCCACGGCGTCCCCGTCGACGGGAAGACCGTGACCCTGCACAAGGGGCTGTTCGAGGACACGCTGCCCCATGCGCCGGTGCAGCAGGTCGCCCTGGCCCATGTCGACTGCGACTGGTACGACCCGGTCAAGCTCTGCCTCGATTATCTCGGGCCGCGGCTGCCGCCGGGCGGAATGGTCATCATCGACGACTATCACGCCTTTGCCGCATGCCGTAAGGCCACCGACGAGTTCCTGCGCAGCCGGCCCGACTTCGTGCTGGACGACGGCGACAACCCGATCCTGCGCCGGCGCGCCTGACCCCGGGCCGGCGTCAGAGCGTGCCGGGGAAGGCGCCGCCGTCGATCAGGATGTTCTGGCCGGTGATGTAGCCGGCATGGACGCTGCACAGGAAGGCGCAGGCCGCGCCGAACTCGTCCGGCTGGCCGAAGCGGCCGGCCGGGATCGCGGCGCGGCGCCGGTCGGCCACCGCCTCGGCGTCCTGGCCTGAGCGCTGGGCCGCCGCATTGATGCCGCCGCGCAGCCGGTCGGTGTCGAAGGACCCGGGCAATAGGCCGTTGATGGTGACGCCCTTGCCGGCCATCTGCCGGGCGACCCCGGCGATGAAGCCGGTCAGGCCGGAGCGGGCGCCGTTCGACAGGCCCAGCTCCGGGATCGGCGCCTTCACCGCGCTCGAGGTGATGTTGACGATGCGGCCGAAGCCGCGCGCCGCCATGCCGTCGACCACCGCCCTGGTCAGGAAGATCGGGGTCAGCATGTTGGCGTCGACCGCCTTGATCCAGGCGTCGCGGTCCCAGTCGCGGAAGTCGCCGGGCGGCGGGCCGCCGGCATTGTTGACCAGGATGTCCGGCTCGGGGCAGGCGGTCAGCGCGGCCTCGCGGCCGGCCTCTGTGGTGATGTCGCCGGCGAGCGCCGTCACCTTGGCGCCGGTGACGCGGCGGATCTCCTCGGCCGTCGCCTCCAGCGCCTCGGCGCCGCGGGCGGTGATGGTCAGCTCGACGCCCTCGCGCGCCAGCGCCAGGGCGCAGCCCTTGCCGAGGCCCTTGCTCGCGGCGCACACCAGGGCCTTGCGGCCCGCCAATCCCAGCTCCATGGTCCGTCTCCTCCCGCTCCGGCGGCGGGTCGTGCTTCGTGCGGAGGGGGCAGGGTGCGACGTCCGGCGGCGGATGTCACCCCATGGATGCGGGCGTCGCTCAGGGAACCAGCAGGCCGAGGGTGATGGCGGTGGCCACGGCTTCGGAGCGGCTGGAGGCCTGCAGCTTGCGCATCGCCGAGGCGATGTACTCGTTGACGGTGTAGACCGACAGCGCCAGCTGGCGGGCGATGCTCTTGCTCGACGCGCCCTGGGCGATCCGCGCCAGGCAATCGCGCTCGCGCCCGCTGAGATCCGGGCCGGCCTGTGGCAGCTGGACGGCCTTGCGCCGGTCCGCGGCGGCCGCGATGCGCCCCTCGATCTGCACGGCCCGGTCGAGATGCGGGACGACGGCCCGCAGCATCCGCAACTCCTCGGCCGTGTAGGTCGGCTGCCGACGGGGGCGGTAGATCGCCAGGCAGACCGGCTGCGCCGTCACGTCCACCGTGTACCAGGACAGGCAGAACCAGAGGTGGTTCTGGCGGTAGAGGTCGTTGTAGATCTCGGTCCGCTCCAGCGCCGGCTCCGGCACCAGGGCGCAATCGTCGACGGCGGTGCCCGGCGGCAGCTCGAACAGCTTCGGCCAGACCGGGTCGATGGTGTGATAGTAGGCGTCGTAGGCTTGGTGGGCGGCGAGGTCCAGATTGACCGTGACCGCCGTCTCCGCCGGCCGCGCCAGCCAGCGCAGCACGGCGGAGGTGCCGCCGACGGCCTGCGCCATCGCCGCAACCAGGCTGGTCCAGTCCTCGTCCCCGACCGCGGCATCATAGGCCCGCCCGATCAGGTCGCTGAGGGTGCGTTCGTCCGGCATGGTGGGTGAGAATACTGTCCTGAAACGGCCCCGGAATAGGGTCGTTCCAGAAACGAAACAAGGGTGGAGTTGTTCCGGCAACCCAGATGTGCGGCCAGGCTACCAGCGAAACGAGGGCAGCAGGATGTCCGGGCTGCAGCCGACGATGGCGAATTCCCGCGCCATCTCGTCCTCCTCCATGCCGGCATGGATGCCGGTGCGCACCAGCGCGGCGGCGGCGCCGAAGCCGCGGGCGCCGGCGACGTCGTGCTCGACGCTGTCGCCGACGCAGACCACGTCGCCGGGCCGCTCCACCCCGGCGGTGGCGGCGGCGTGGCGGTACATCAGCGGATGCGGCTTGCCGACCCAGGTGACGCTGCCGCCGAGCCCTTCGTACATCTCGGCGATGCGGCCGGCGCCGAAGGCGGGGCCCAGCGGGGTCAGCATGATCTTGTCCGGGTTGGTGCACAGCGCCGGCACGCCGCGCGCCGCGGCTGGAGCGAGGAGCGCGCTGTAGCGCTCCAGGGGAACAAGATGTCCCTGGCTGCCGGCGATCAGCACCAGGTCGGCGGCATCGCCGGTCTCGGCCTCGGCGAAGCCCAGCGTCTCGGCGAAGCCGCGATCCTCGCCGCTGGAGATCACCAAGCAGCGGGCGCCGCTGCCGGGCGAGACCGGCAGCGTGCCGCTCTGCAGCAGCGCCAGGGCGATGTCGCCGGAGGTGACGAAATGGTCGTAGCTGTCGCGGGCAAAGCCCAAGGTCTCCATCCGCCGGGCGTTGTAGGCGGCGGAGCGGCCGGAGTTGGACAGCAGCACGATGTGCCGGCCGGCATCCTTCAGCCGGCGCAGCGCCTCGATCGCGCCGGGATAGGGGTGGCGGCCGTCATGCAGCACGCCGTACTGGTCGACGAAGAAGGTGCCGAAGCGGTCGGCCAGGTTGCCGATCCCGTCCACCCGTTCGATCTCCGGCATCAGTGTCCTCCGAGTCCGGCCAAAGCCAGCCGGGCTGTACCCTCTGCCGCGTCCTCCGACAAGGCCGGCAGGAAGGGCACGCCCAGCTGCCGGCGGCGGATCTCGGTCCAGCCGGCATTGGCGGCGCCGCCGCCGACGCTGCGCAGCGAGGTCACGGCCGGCGCCCCGAGATCCGCCAGCAGGCGATAGGCGCGGCCCTCGATCCCGGCGATGCCCTCCAGCACGCCCTGGAAGAACACCGAATCGTCCTCCGGCCGCGGTTCCAGCACCGGTGCCAATGCAGGGTCGGCGACTGGGAAGCGCTCGCCCGGACGGGGCAATGGATAATAGGACAGGCCGGTAGGCCGGTCCGGCCGCAGCGAAGCGGTCAGCGCCGGCAGCCGGTCGCGGCCGAACAGCTGGGCGATCACCGCCCCGCCGCTGTTGGAGGCGCCGCCGACCAGCCAGCGGTCGCCCATGCGGTGGCTGTAGACGCCGTGCTGCGGAGAATCGACCGGTCGGTCGGACAATAATTTGATCACCAGGGTTGACCCCAGTGCGGTGACCGCGTCGCCCACCGCATCCGCCCCGGTGGCGAGGAAGGAGGCGCAGCCGTCGGTGGTGCCGGCGACCACCAGCGTGCCGGCGGGCAGGCCGAGGGCGACGGCGTCGGCATCCACCATGCCGACCACCGTGCCCGGCGCCACCGCCCGCGGCAGGGCGGCGGGATCGATGCCGAGATCGAGGATCCAGTCCGGCCAGCGCCGGGCCACCGGGTCGTAGCCGGTCTTCAGCGCGTTGTTCTCGTCGGTGACGTCGAAGCGGCCGGACAGGCGGCCGGCGATCCAGTCGGCCTGGTGCAGCACCCTGACCGCCCCCGGCCGGCGCAGCAGCACCAGGGCGCGGGCGAGGGCGGAGCTGCGGCCGCGGGCGGCGCTGCCGGCCGGGGCCACGGCGTCGACCCGCGCGGCCACCGCGTCGTCCGGGCAGGGGTCGTTGTACATCAGCGCCGATCCGACCGGCCGCCCGGCCGCGTCAGCCGCCAGCACGGTGCCGGAGGTGCCGTCGACCGACAGGGCGCCGACCGCGGACAGGTCGGCCTCCGCCGCCAGCCGGCGCAGTGCCGCCACGGTGGCCAGCCACCACATCTCCGGGTCGCGCGGGTCCAGCCCCGGGCCGTCGGTCGCCATGGTGCCGCGTCCGACCGGGCGGCCGGCGGCGTCCACCGCCACCGCCCGCACGCCGGAGGTGCCGACATCAATGCCGATCGCGCGTGCCGTCATGCTCAGCCCTCCCGCCGGCTCAGCGACTGCCGGTATTGCTCCGCGTCCCATTGGGTCAACTCGTCGATCTGCGGCTGGGTGAAGGGCCGGACGGAGGTACTGGCGGGCACCCGCGCGGCGACATCGGCCAGGCAGCGCGCCATCTCGTCCGCCCCGCGCAGCACGCCCTGGTGCAGCACGACGCCACGGCCCTGCACGCCGACGATCGCCGGCGCGCGCGGCCCTTCGCCCAGCGCCGCCAGCTCGGCCGGATTCCGGGCCGTGGCGAGGGCGGCGCCGAGGAAGATCACATGATCGGGGTAGAAGGCGCCGGCCGTGGCCAGCGCCAGGCTGGCGGGATCGGTCGCGGCGTCATGCGCGACCGGGTCCTGCGGCAGCCGGTAGGGCGTGCCGCGGACGAACTCGGCCAGCGTCTCCGGCTGCGCCGCGGGGGAGGGGCGGCGAGGTAGAGCAAGGGCGGCGCAGACGCGGTCCAGCAGCGCTCCGGCCGCGGCGACGCCGTCGGCCGCCACCACCAGCCCGTGATTGCCCAGCACCACGACATTGGTCCCGGGCCAAAGCCGCTCCGCGATCGCCTGCGACAGGATCAGGCCCGGCTTGCAATAGGGCACGAAGGCCCAGTCCACGCCGGGCAGCCCGTCCAGCCGCTCGGCCAGCCGCGCCTCGGCATCGCTGCGGATGGCCAGGGCGATGGTCGAGACGCAATGGACATGCAGCACCGCGGTGAAGGGCAGCACCGCATGCACGGTGGTCTCGATCGACGGCCGCAGCCCGCGCGGATTGTGCTCCGCCACTACGAAGTCGCGGGCGGTCTCGGCGGTGGGGTCGCCGTCGCGCATCGCCCGCAGCAGCGGGTCGAGCCGCACCGGCACCAGGATCTCCTCGTCCTCAGCCCGGGCCAGCCAGGTGCCGGAGGCCTTGATCCACATCGTGCCGTCGCGCTTCAGCGAGGTGTTGCCGCCCGCCGCCTGCACCCGGTCCGGGTCGCGGCCGAGCTTGGCGGACAGGGCGCGCAGGGCGCGGAATTCGGGATCGGTTGCTGGGTCGAGGGTCATGGGCAAGTGTCCCGAAAAATCCACTCTCTCCCTCTCGCAAGGAGAGCGCGTAGGTTGGGTTCGCGGGCACGCGAACCCAACATCGTGCAACCTGGACGGGTGTTGGGTTCGCCAAGCGAACCCAACCTACGATCTAACGGCATATTGCCCATCACCGCCCCGCCGCCTGGGCGGCCGGTGCCGGTGCGGCCTCCAGCCATTCGGTGAAGGCCGCGGTCTCCGCCGGTGACAGATGCAGCCCGTGCTTGGTGCGGCGCCACAGGATGTCCTCGGCGTCTTCGGCCCATTCCTGCACCCGCAGCCAGGCCGCCTCGCGCTCGTACAGCAGGCCGCCGAAATGGCGGCCGAGATCGGCCAACGACCGGGCGCCATCCAGCAGCGTATCGGCCCTTGTGCCGTAGAGCCGGCCGTAATGCAGGGCCAGATCCTCCGGCAGCCAGGGATGGCGGCGGCGGAACTCCGCCAGCCAGCGATCGAAATCGGCGCCGGGCATGTCGCCGCCGGGCAGCGGCACCGCCGCGGTCCAGGCCGGCCCCATCGCCGGGAAGAAGGGCTTCAGCCGATCCAGAGCGTGCTCGGCCAGCTTGCGGAAGGTGGTGATCTTGCCGCCGAACACCGACAAAATCGGCGCCCGGCCGCCGTCGTCGTCGACGTCGAAGACATAGTCGCGGGTCACGGCTGAAGGGTTGGCGGCGTCGTCGTCGAACAGCGGCCGCACCCCGGCGAAGGAATGCACCACGTCCTGCGGCCCGATCTGGCGCTGGAAGGTGCGGTTCAGCACGCCGCAGAGATACTCGACCTCCGCCGGGTCGACCGCCACCCGGTCGGGGTCGCCGGTCTGCGGGATGTCGGTGGTGCCGATCAGCAGATAGCCATGCTCATAGGGGTTGATGAAGATCACCCGCTTGTCGGTGTTCTGCACCAGATAGGCCTGCGGCCCGTCATAGAACTTCGGCACCACGATGTGGCTGCCGCGCACCAGCCGGATCTTCTTGCCCGACTTCAGGCCGGCGGCGCCGGTCAGCACCCGGTCGACCCAAGGCCCGGCGGCGTTGGCCACGGCGCGGGCGACGACGGGCCTTTCGGCCCCGCCGCCGGCCGGGCGCAGCACCGCATGCCACAGCCCGTCGCGGCGCCGCAGCGACACGCATTCGGTGCGGGTCAGGATCTCGGCGCCGCGCTCGGCCGCGCCGATCGCGTTCAGCACCACCAGCCGGGCATCGTCGACCCAGCAGTCGGAATATTCGAAGCCGCGGCGGAAGCGGTCCTGCAGCGGCTTGCCCTCGGGGGCGCGGTGCAGGTCCAGGCCGCGGCTGGCCGGCAGGCGCTTGCGGCCGCCGAGATGGTCGTACAGGGCCAGCCCCAGCCGCAGCAGCCAGGCCGGGCGCAGGCCGCCGTCATGCGGCAGCACGAAGCGCATCGGCCAGATGATGTGCGGCGCCGCTTCCAGCAGCACCTCGCGCTCGATCAACGCCTCGCGCACCAGCCGGAACTCATAGTATTCGAGGTAGCGCAGCCCGCCATGAACCAGCTTGCCGCTGCGGCTCGACGTGCCTTCGGCCAGGTCGCCCTTCTCGCACAGCAGCACCGACAGGCCGCGCCCGACCGCGTCGCGGGCGATGCCGGCGCCGTTGACGCCGCCGCCGACCACCAGCAGGTCGACGACGGCCCCGTTCCGCTGTTCCGCTCCGTCCGCCATCTCTGCTCAGGCCGCCTGCTTCGGGCGCGGGCCGTAATCCTTGAACTTCTCGATCACCCGGTCGATCTCGTCATCCGGCAGGCATTTCGGGCCGCCCAGCATCAGCGTGTAGACATACTGCTTGGCCAGGGTCTCGACCTCGACCGCCAGCCACATCGCCTTGCCCAGCGCCGCGCCGGTGGCGATCAGCCCGTGGTTCGCCAGCAGGCAGGCGGTGCGGCCCTGCAGCGCCGCGATCGCATGCTCCGACAGCTCCGGCGTGCCGTAGGTGGCATAGGGGGCGCAGGGGATCGAGTTGCCGCCGCCGCACGCGATCATGTAGTGCAGCGCCGGGATCTCCTGGTGCCGGATCGCCAGGATGGTCGAGTACATCGGGTGGCAGTGGACGATGGCGTTCACCTCCGGCTTGCGGCGGTGGATGTCGAGATGGAAGCGCCATTCCGAGGAGGGGCGGTGGTCGCCATGCTCCCAGCTGCCATCCATCCTCATGGCGACGATGTCGTCCGGCGTCATCTCGTCATAGGGTACGCCGGTCGGGGTCACCAGGATGCCGTCGCCCCAGCGAGCGCTGATGTTGCCGGAGGTGCCCTGGTTCAGCCCGTTGGCGTTCATCTGCCGGCAGGCGTCGACGATCCTGGTGCGCAGCTCGATCTCGGTGGTGTTCGGTTTGGTGGCCATGGGTCGGGTTCCTAAGGGTCAGCAGAGGCGGAGCAGGGGCTCGCCGGCGAGGTAGCGCCGGACGTCCTCGGCGATCTGGCCGGCGGCATAGGTGACTGTCTTCACCGAAGCGCCGGCGATGTGCGGGGTCAGGGTGACGTTGGGCAGCTTGAGCAGCGGCCAGTCCTCCGGCGGCGGCTCGACCGCGAAGGTCTCCAGCATGGCGCCGCGCAGCTTGCCCGAGACCAGCGCGTCGTACAGCGCGTCGTAGTCGACCAGCGGGCCGCGCGCGGTGTTGACGAACACCGCCCCGTCCTTCATCGCGGCGAAGGCCTCGGCGCCGATCATGCCGGTGGTCTCGGCGGTGACGCGCGGATGCAGCGTCACCACGTCGCTCTCGGCCAGCAGCGTCTCCAGCGCCACCTGCTGCACGCCGTCGGCGCTGTCGGCGGGGTCGAGCTGGACATAGGGGTCGGTCACCAGGATGCGGCAGCCGAAGGCCTTCAGCAGGCGCACCACCTTGGCCCCGACATGGCCGTAGCCGATGACGCCGACCGTCATCTCCGACAGCTCGCGGCCGGTGAGGTCGGCGCGGTACAGGTCGCCGCGCCAGTTCCCTTGCGACAGCGCGGTGTGGCCGCGGGTGATCATCCGGGTCTCGGCCAGGATGGCGCCGATGGTGAACTCGGCCACCGCGCTGGCGTTGCGGCCGGGGGCGTTGACCACCTTCACGCCGCGCGCCTTGGCCGCCTTCATGTCGATGTTGACCGGCCCGCCGCGGCTGACGCCGACCAGCTTCAGCCCCGGCAGCCGCTCCAGCATCCCGCCCGAAATCGGGGCCAGATGGGTGACCAGGATCTCGGCGTCGCCGATGAACTCGACGATCTCGTCCGGATCGCCCATGAACTCCTTCAGCCCGTCGAGGCCGGTGCCGGCATAGCCATGCACCATCGGCTCGTCCGGCCAGGGCTGCTCCAGCGTCCGGATGTCGAGCGCGGTCGGAATTTTCTCCAGCGCCTCGACGAACAGGCTGGGCAGCATGAAGCGGTCGCCGATCACGGCGATGCGTCGGGTCATCCTTCGGTCCTCAGGTCTTCCAGGGCGTGCCAGATGGGGCGCAAGGCGCGGTAGCTGGCGCGGTACTGCGGAAACAGGCGGTCGTAGGTCGCGACCAGCGCCGGGTCGGGCGGCTCGGCCTCGGCCAGCAGCGGCGTCACCCAGCGGGCGCAGGCGGCGTCGATATCGGGCAGGATGCCCAGCGACAGCGCCGCCACCATGGCCGCGCCGGCGGCGCCGACCTCCTCGCGCTTGACCAGGCGGATCGGCGCGTTGGCGGCGGCGGCGACGATGCCGCGCACGGTGGCGCTGCGTGCGGCGCCGCCGGCCATGCGGATCTCCGCCGGCGTGCCGCCCACCGCCTCGTAGCAGTCGCGGGTGGCGAAGCCGAGGCTCTCATAGATCGCGCGCATCAGGTCGCCGGCGCCGGCGGTGCCGGACAGGCCGATGACCGAGGCGCGGGCGGCGCTGTCGACGAAGGGTCCGCGCTCCCCTGCTTCGGCGATGAAGGGGTGGTACAGCAGCCGCCCCGGCTTTGCCGCCGCGGCCTTGGCGTCGAGCAGCCGGATCAGGTCGGAGCGCTGCGGCAGCGTCGCCCCGGCGGCGGCCGCCACCTCCTCGACCACGCCGCACAGCCAGTCGATGTTCAGCGTCGCCGCCATGTTCGAGACCATGGAGACGTAGCTGCCCGGGACGATGAACGGCATGGTGTAGCCGACCTCCTCGCCCAGGGTCACACGGTCTGCGCCGAACACGAGGCGCATATGGGCGCCGGTCGAGCCCAGCACGGTGAAGCCGGCGCGGCCTTCCGGGTCGTAGAGGCCGGAGCCGAGGGCGCCGCACAGCAGGTCGACCGGGGCCAGCACCACCGGCGTGCCGGCGGGCAGGCCGGTTGCGATCGCGGCCTGGGGTGTCAGCGCCGAATTCTGGCGGGCGCCGTCGACCATCGGCGGCAGCAGCCGGGCCTCGTCCTGCAGCCCGAACAGCTCCAGCACCTCCGGCGCGTACTCGCGTGTCCGATAGTCGCCAAAGGTGAAGGTGCCTTCCGAGACGTCGGTCGCCCGCTCGCCGGTCATCCGGAAATACAGCCAGTCCTTGCAGTGGAAGGCGGTGGCGGCCCGGGCCAGCGCCTCCGGCCGGTGCCGCTTCAGCCACAGCAGCTGGCCGGACTGGTTCGACATGTTCAGCATGGTGCCGGTGAAGCGCTGCACCGCCTTGGCCGTGCCGCTCCGGTGCAGCGCGGCCACGATCGGGCCCGACCGTCCGTCATGCCACAGCATGGCGCGGCCGACCGGCTCGCCGTCGCGGTCGATCAGCCAGGCGCCGTCGCCCTGGCCCGTCACCGCGATGCCGGCGACACGCAGGCCGCGCGCCTCCAGCTTGGCCGCCAGCTCGCGCAGCACCAGCGCGGCGTCGTCCCAGGTCTGGCCGAACTCCTGCTCCATGCCGGCGCCGTCGACCGGGATCGTGGTGTTCGGCCGCGCCGCATGCTCGACCGGCGCACCGTCCAGGTCGAAGGCCACGGCCTTGACCACCGAGGTGCCGGAATCGAGGCCGATCAGGACGTCCTTGCTCATGCCGCCGCCGCCACGGCCGGGCGGCCGCCATGGGCGATCGCCATCTCGCTGTCGCTGTCGAACAGGTGCAGCGCCGAGTCCGGCAGGGCCAGCGCCAGCCGGGTGTCGGGCGCGGCCTCCAGCGCCCGGTCGGTGACGATGGTCAGCTGCACGCCGTTGACGTCGAGCGCGATGTGGCTCTGGTCGCCCAGCCACTGGTTGGCGGTCACCGTGCCTTGCAGCGCCGTCTCGCCGGGACGGGCGGCGCCGACCCGGATCTCATGGCCGCGGATGCCGAGATGGACCTTTCCGCCCTCGGCCAGGCCGGGGCCGGCGTGGGGCAGGCGGAAGGCGGCCGCGCCGGCCTCGCCTTGCACCTCGACCGCCAGGCCGGCATTCTCCCGCACCACCCGGGCCGGGAACAGGTTCATCGGCGGCTCGCCGATGAAGCCGGCGACGAACAGGTTGGCCGGGCGCCGCTTCAGCTCGGTGGGCGAGGCGAATTGCTGCAGCCGCCCGCCCTCCATCACCGCGATGCGGTCGGCCAGGGCCAAGGCCTCGGTCTGGTCATGGGTCACGAAGACCGTCGTCATCCTGTGCTCGATCAGATAGTCCTTGATGCGCGCCCGTAGCACGGCGCGCAGCTGCGGTTCCAGTTGGGACATGGGCTCGTCGAGCAGGGACAGTTGCGCCCGCCGCACCAGGGCCCGGGCCAGGCTGACCCGCTGCTGCTGGCCGCCGGAGATCGCCTGCGGATAGCGATCCAGGATGTCGCCGATCTCCAAGAGCGCCGCGACATGGGCCACGCGCTGCTGCACCTCCGCTTTCGGAATCCGGTCGCGCAGCAGGCTGAAGCCGATGTTGTCGCGCACGGTCAGCGGCGGGTACAGGGCATAGCCTTCGAAGGCCATGGCGACGTTGCGCTCGGCCGGGCGCAAATCGTTGATCACGCGGTCGCCGATCCGGATGGTGCCTTCCGACACGCTCTCGAACCCGGCGATCATGCGCAGGGTCGAGGTCTTGCCGCAGCCGGAGGAGCCGAGCAGGCCGACCAGCTCGCCATCACGAAGTGTCAGCGACACGGCGTCGACCGCGCGGATCGGGTGGGCCAGCCGCGGCCCGTAGATCTTGGAGACGGCGTCGAGCGTCAGGGTTGCCATCGGGGCTCCTCAGGCCGTCGCGGCCGGCAGGCGGGCGCCGGTCTCGCGGTCGAAGCACAGCGCGCGGGCCAGGTCCGGCCGGGCCCAGGCGCGGCGCCGGCCGCGGCCGAGATCGTCGCTCTGGTCCTCCGGCCGGCTGGCCAGGATCTCGGTGCCGTCGGCGGCGCGCAGCAGCATCACGGTGCGGACATTCAGCGGCGTCACCGCCTCCAGGTCGACCGGCACCGCATCCTCGGCCGGCTCGAACCGAACCTCGACATCCTCCGGCCGTAGCCCGACCAGGCAGGGTCTGCCGGCGGGCACCGCGGCCGGCGCCGGGAAGGTGGTGCCGGCGATGCTGATGCGGCCGTCCTGCGCCGCGGTCTCGATCAGGTTGATCGGCGGGTCGCCGAACAGCCGGGCGATGCGGGTGTCCTGCGGCTTTCCATAGATCCCGGCGGGGGTGTCGATCTGGCGGAAGCGGCCGTCCAGCAGCACGCCGACCCGGTCGCCCAGCGCCATCGCCTCCTTGTAGTCCTGGGTGACGTAGAGGACGGTGGCGCCGACGGCGCGCAGCAGGCGCGGCAACTCCTGCCGCATCTCGTAGCGGATCTTGGCGTCGACATTGCGCAGCGGGTCGTCGAGCAGCAGGACGGAGGGCGAGCACACCAGGCTGCGGGCCAAAGCGGTGCGCTGCTTCTGCCCGTTCGACAGCTGCTTCGGCAGGTGGTCCAGCACATGGCCGATGCGCAGCAGCTCCGCCACCTCTCGCACCCGCTTGCGGATCTCGGCCTCGCCGGTTCGCCGCGCCCGCAGCGGGCTGGCGATGTTCTCGAAGGCCGGCATGTGCGGGTACAGGGCGAAGTTCTGGAACGCCATGCCGACATCCCGCGCCTCCGGCCCCTGGCCGAGGATCGAGGCGCCGCCGATGCGGATGTCGCCCGCCTCCGGCTGCAGGATGCCGGCGATCAGGCGCAGCAGCACCGTCTTGCCGGCGCCGGACGGGCCGAACACCACCACGAACTCGCCCTGCTCGACCTGGAGGTCGAGGCCGTCGAGGATGCGCGCCTTGCCGAAGCTTTTGCCGAGGCCGGTGATGTCGAGGAAGGCCATTTGCGTCACCCCTTCACGGCGCCGAGGCTCAAGCCCTCGACCAGGTAGCGCTGGGCGTAGAGGGCCAGGGCCAGGGTCGGCAGAATCGACAGCACCAGCGCCGCGGCGATCTGGCCGTAATTGATGCCCGAGGCGGTGATGAAGGCCAGCGCCCCGACCGTCACCGGCTGGATCGAGCTCGACCCCAGGATCAGCGCGAAGATGAAGTTGTTCCAGGCGAAGATGAAGGCCAGCAGGGCGGCGGCGGCGATGCCGGGCCGGGCCAGCGGCACCGCGATCTTCAGGAAGGTGCGCAGCCAGGAATGGCCGTCCAGCCGGTAGGCGTTCTCGATGTCCTCGCTGATGTCCTCGAAATAGCCGCGCACGATCCACAGGATCAGCGGCAGGGTGATCAGTTGGTACACCCAGATCAGCCCGATATAGGTGTCGCTGAGGCCGAGGTCCTGGAAGTACAGCTGCAGCGGCAGCAGCACCAGCAGCGGCGGCGCGAAGCGGAAGGACAGCATGGTGAAGGCCATGTTCTCACCCAGCCGGAACTTGAACCGGGCGAAGGCATAGGCCGCCGGCACGCCGAGCAGCAGCGACAGCAGCACCGAGCCGGTGCTGAGGATCAGGCTGTTCAGCAGGTTCTGCATGTAGTCGATCTTCAGCGCGCCGACATTGGTGGAGAGCTCGCCGGCGATCAAGGCGGTGTAGTTCTCCAGCGTCGGGCTGAAGATGACGCTGGGCGGGTTGCGCAGGATGTCGGCGTTGGTCATGAACGACATCAGCGCCACCCAGACCAGCGGGAACAGGAAGAACAGCGCCACCAGGGCCAGCAGCACGCCGCGGAGGATCCGGCCGCCAATGCCACTTGCATGGTTCATGGCTTGCCTCCCGTCAGGCCCGGCCATGCGCGCGGGCGCGCAGGCGAAGCCACTGCTTGATGAAGACGTTGCTGAGCGCGAAGGTGATCGCCCACAACACCATCAGGATCGCGGCCGACCGGCCGATATTGGTGAAGGTGAAGGCCTCGAGATAGGCGCGGATCTGGAACAGCATCAGCCGGTCGCCCGGGCCGCCCTGGGTCATGGCGTAGACGATGTCGAACTGCTGGATGCTGTCCAGCATCCGGAACAGGCTGGCGGTCAGGATGTAGGGCAGCAGCATCGGCAGGGTGATGCGGAAGAACACGAAGCTGCGCGGCACGCCGTCCAGCTCCGCCGCCTCGAAGGGCTGGCGGGGCAGCGCGCGCAGGCCGGCCAGCAGCAGGATGGCGATGAAGGGCGTGTAGACCCAGGTGTCGACCAGCACCACGGTGAACATCGCCGAGGCCGGGTCCGACGCCCAGCGGAAATCGGTGAAGCCGAGGCTGCTCACGAAGTAGCTGAGGATCCCGAAATTCGGGTTGGTCATCAGCTTCCACATCAGGCTGGCGATCGCCGGCGCCACCATCAGCGGCAGGATCAGCAGCACGCTCATCAGGTTGTTGATCAGCGAGCGGCGCACCAGCAGCAGCGCGATGCCGAGGCCGAGCAGCAGCTGCACGCCGACGGTCAGCACGGTGTAGGTCAGCGACGCCTGGATCGTGCCCCAGAACCGCCCGTCCGAGAACAGGGCGACGAAATTGTCGAGCCAGATCATCCTGCGCCCGGCCGGAAAGGCCAGGTTGTAGCGCTGCAGCGAGTAGTACACGGCGGTGGCGAAGGGGATCAGGATCCCGATCGTCACCAGCAGCGCCGGCAGGCTCAGCAGATAGGGCAGCAGGCCGGGGCCGGTGCTGCGGCGTGGTCGGGGCGCGGTGTCGGCGGCGATGGTTGCCACGGGTCAGGATCCTCTCGGAGACGGTCGCTGAGCCCCGCCCCCGCCGGGGGAGAGAGACGGTGGGGGCGGGGCTGCCGCGCGGACCGGCGGGGCGAAGGCCGGTCCGCACGGAACGGCGTCAGTCGGCCAGGCCGGCGTCCTTCAACTGCTGGTCGATGAACTCGGCCAGCTGGTCCAGCCCCTCATCGACCGGGATCTCCTTGGCATACATCTTCTGCAGGCTGGCCGCCCATTCCGTGGTCAGGTTGAAGAACAGCGGCTGCGGCGTGAAGTAGATCTTCGACCCGGCGGCCGAGGCCTTGTACTGGTCGAGATAGCCGGGATAGTCGGCCAGCCGCTTCTGGAAGTCGCCATTGTCCCAGACCGACTGGCGCACCGGGTTGACCAGGTCGGCCTTGGTGGCGCCGAAGGTGGTGTGCTCGGTGCCGCTGGCCCATTGCACGAAGTACCAGCCGGCGTCGGGCTGCTGCGAGAAGGCGCTCATCGCCAGCGACCAGATCCAGACATTCGGCGTCGGCGCCGCGGCGCCCGGCTTAGCGCTGAACGGGTGGTAGGCCAGGTTGCCGGCCTCCTTGGTGCCCCGGTTCTGGAAATAGCCCAGGATGTCGGCGTCGAAGATCATGGCCGAGGCGCCGGCGCCCAAATCGTTGCCGACCTCGTACCAGGTGTAGGTGGTCCAGTTCTTTGGCCCGCCCTTCTGGATCATCTCGATCCAGAGCCTGGTGAACTCCTTGGACTCGGCGCTGTTCATCGCCGCCTTGATCTTGCCGTCAGTGACCGCGAAATCCTTGCCGCCGTAGTTGCTCAGGCCCGACAGGTAGCCGGGATGGATCGTCGCCCAGCTGCGGCTGCCGCGCACGCCGATGCCGTAGAAGCCCTGGTTCAGCGCGCTCAGCTTGCCGGCCTGGTCGACCATCTCCGGCAGGTCCTTCGGCGGCTTCATGCCGGCGGCGTCGAAGATCCGCTTGTTGTAGGCGACGCTGTTCAGCTCGAAGCCCCAGGGCACGGCCCATTGCTTGGCGCCGTCGCCGCCCAGCGGCTCGCCCGGCACGCCCGACCAGGCGGTGGAGGCGCGCAGGCCCGGCAGCACGTCGTCCCAATTATAGGCGGCGGCCGTCAGCTCCGGGTTCTTGATGTACTGGTTCATGTCGACCAGCCAGCCGGCCGGGCCGTACTGCCAGGTCTGGTAGGCGCCGGTCATGAACACGTCGTATTGCGGCGACTTGCTCGACAGGGTGGCGGTGACCTTGTCGAAATAGACGTCCTCCGGGAACACGTCGTAGCTGACGTCCAGGCCGGTCAGCGCCTTGAAGTTGTCGAGGTTGGCGATCATCGCATCCGTGTAGGGATGCTTGTTCAGCAGCAGGCTGATCTTCTTGCCGGAGAACTTCTTGAAGTCGGGGCCGGTCGCGGCCAGCGCCCTGGTGCCGGCCTGGTTCAGCATGAACCCGGCCGCGGCGGCGCCGAAGCTCAGCTTGGCGGCCCCGGTCATCAGCTCCCGCCGTGAGATCTGGCCTGCGGCATGGCGGTCGAACAGATCGGTCGTGCGCTTCATCGGTGGTCCTCCCAGGACGTGTTGATTATCAGCTGGTCTCGCGCAGGCCCTGCCGCCGCGGCGGCGGCCGGGCACCCCGGCGCGCGGCCATGGCCACCGCCGCGGATTCGTCGATGATCAGGTCGGTCACCAGGCCGCTCGCCAGCGCCGCGTTGATCGCGTCGGCCTTGATCGCGCCGCCGGCGATGGCGACGACGCGGCGGCCCTTCAGGTCGTCCAGCCCGACGCTCAGCGCCCGGTCGTTGACCTCGGAGGCGACGCGGCGGCCCTCGGCGTCGAGGAACTGGGCGACCAGGTCGCCGACCGCGCCCTTGGCCCGCAGGTCGTCATATTCCTCGCGGGTCAGCACGCCGGTCTGCAGCATATGCGCCTGCGGCCCCAGCTCGCCGACGCCGACCAGGCACAGCGTCGCCCGGTGGGCCAGGGCCAGCACCGCCTGGACGCTCTTCTGCGACAGCATCACCGCCTTGTCGCCCAGGCTGTCGGCCGCCATCGGCACGGGCATGAAATAGCCCTCGCCGCCGGTCTTGTCGGCCAGGCGCTGCACCACGTCGAACGGGTTGGCGGAGGATTTGCGGGTCAGGCTGCCCAGCAGCGACACGAACTTGGCCTCGGGCGCGGCGATCCGCGGCAGCCGGTTGACCAGCGCGGCCAGGGTGCGGCCGTGGCTGACGCCGATCACCTTGTCGCCGTCGGTCTCGAGATAGCGGGAGAGATAGGCGGCGCCCTCGGCGCCGAGCGCCTCGAAGGGCTGGTCCTCGTCGTCGATCGAGGGCACCACGCGGCAGAAGCCGAGGCCGTAGCGGTCGATCAGCCCGTCCTCCAGCTTCAGGCATTCGGCCGGGCGGCCGGCGATGTGGACGCTGACGAGGCCCAGCTCCTCGGCCAGCGAGATCAGCCGGTGCACCTTGACCCGCGACACGCCCAGCCGATCGGCGATCTCGCCCTGGGTCAGGCGGCGCACATAGGACAGCCACGCGGCGCGCGTGGCCAAGCTGACCTGGTCGTCCATCCCGTCGATCCAGCTCCGTTGCCCGGCGTGTAATTTTTTACACTGACTGAACAGAATTTCATCGTGGCGCGGATCGCCGCCGCCGTCAATCCTCGGAGGGGACAGGTTCGCGGGGGTGTTCGAGGACCGGTGAAAGGGCAGCGATCAGCCGAGGGAAACCACAGCCAGCTCGTCCCCAAGCTCCCGGGCGGCCGCATCCACCACGTGCTGGTGGTGGGTGAACACCACCATCTGCACCCTGTCGGAAATCGCCGCCAACGCCTTCAGGCCATGCGCCGTTCGCGCCTCGTCGAAACTGGCGAAGATGTCGTCGACGACGAACGGTGCCGGCTCCGCCCGGTTGGCGTAGGCATCAAGGTAGGCCAGGCGCAGCGCCAGGTACAGCTGGTCCCGGGTGCCCTCGCTCAGGCCCTGGATGGGAACGGTCCGGCCGTCCGGCCGGCGGCCGACCAGGCGCGGCGTGTCGCCGTCATCATACTCCTGGACCACGCCGTCATAAGCGCCGCCGGTCAGCATCGCGAACAGCGCTCCGGCCCGGGCCAGGAGCGGATCTTCCTGGATGGCCCTATGGCGCTCCACGGCGGCGCCGATCATCAGCGCTCCGATCTTGCGCACCGCCCAATTGCGGGCCGCCTCGACCAATTCGGCTTCCGCATTCCGCCGCTGCTGCGCCGCGATCTCGGCGCCGACACCCTGTTCCAGCTCGGCACGGCGGCGCACGGCCCGATCCTGCTCGGCGAAGGTCTCCTGGGCGGCATGGTCCAGGGCCTCGTCCTCCTGGGCGAGGCCCTGCAGGCGTGCCTCGGCCGTATCGGCATCGAACTCGGCCAGGGCGGCCCGCAGCGAGGCTTCGTCCAGCCCGTCCGATTGCAGGACCAGCTGTCTCCGCTGCTCGGTGATCGCGGTGGCCAGGCTGTCCCGTTCCGTCCATCGG
>NZ_JBQJIK010000045.1:0-66895 GCF_052078665.1 Inquilinus sp. CA228
TCCCGGATCCGCCCTTGTTGTTTCCGGCAGGAACCAGTCAAGATCACGGGAGGATGGAGATGCCGATGACGCGAACCGATCCCCGCCCGTCGGCCGCGACGGACGCCCGGAACAGGTTGACCGACCCGGCCGACATCGCGGCGCTGATCGCGTCCGACCACCGCGACCCGTTCGGCGTGCTCGGCCCCCATCCCGCCGGCGACGGCACGGTGCTGCGCTGCTTCCGGCCCGACGCCGCGGCGGTCGAGGCGATCGACCCGGACAGCGGCGCGGTGCTGGCCCGGCTGGACCGGCGCCACCCCGACGGCGTGTTCGACGGCCGCATCGACCGCCCCTTCCCACAGCACTACCGGCTGCGCATCGACTACGGTACGGCCGGCGGGGTGTGGGAGATCGAGGACCCCTACCGCTTCCCATCCAGCTTCGGCGAGATCGACCTGCATCTGCTCGGCGAGGGCACGCATCTCGAGCTGTACCAGCGCCTCGGCGCCCATCCGCGGACGCTGGACGGGGTGGACGGCACGGTGTTCGCCGTGTGGGCGCCGAACGCCCGCCGCGTCGCCGTGGTCGGCGAGTTCAACAGGTGGGACGGGCGGCTGCACCCGATGCGGCTGCATCCCGGCATCGGCGTGTGGGAGATCTTCCTGCCCGGCGTCGGCCCCGGCGCGGCCTACAAGTTCGAGATCCGCGGCCCGAACGGCGACCTGCTGCCGCTGAAGACCGACCCCTTCGCCTTCCGGGCCGAGCATCCGCCGAAGACCGCCTCGATCGTGCACGGCCTGCCCGACCCCAGCTGGGACGACGCCGAGTGGCTGGCCGGCCGCGCGGCGGCGCAACGGCGCGGTGCCCCGATCAGCATCTACGAGGTCCATCCGGGATCCTGGCGCCGGGTGCCGGAGGAAGGCGGCCGGCCGCTGTCCTGGCGTGAGCTGGGCGACCAGCTGATCCCCTACGCCGCCGGACTCGGCTTCACCCATATCGAGCTGCTGCCGATCAGCGAATATCCGTTCGACGGGTCCTGGGGCTATCAGCCGATCGGCCTCTACGCCCCGACCAGCCGCTTCGGCCCGCCGGAGGATTTCGCCGCCTTCGTCGACCGCTGCCACCGCGCCGGGCTGGGGCTGATCCTGGACTGGGTGCCCGGGCATTTCCCGACCGACGAGCACGGCCTGGCTAGGTTCGACGGCACCGCGCTCTACGAGCACGCCGATCCGCGCCAGGGCATGCACCAGGACTGGGGCACGCTGATCTACAATTACGGCCGGGCCGAGGTGCGCAACTTCCTGCTCGGCAACGCCCTGTTCTGGCTCGACCGCTTCCATGTCGACGGGCTGCGGGTCGATGCCGTGGCCTCGATGCTCTACCTCGACTACAGCCGCAAGGCCGGGGAATGGGTGCCGAACCGCTTCGGCGGCCGCGAGAACCTGGACGCGGTGGACTTCCTGCGCCAGACCAATGTCGAGGTGTTCGGCCGGCACGAGGGCGTGACCACCCTGGCCGAGGAATCGACCGCCTGGCCGGCGGTGTCGCGCCCGGCCCATCTCGGCGGGCTCGGCTTCGGCTACAAGTGGAACATGGGGTGGATGAACGACACCCTGCGCTACATGCAGAAGGATCCGGTGCACCGCCACTGGCACCATTCCGACCTGACCTTCGGCCTGCTCTACGCCTTCAGCGAGAACTTCGTGCTGCCGCTGAGCCATGACGAGGTGGTGCACGGCAAGGGGTCGCTGCTGGGCAAGATGCCGGGCGACGACTGGCAGCAATTCGCCAATCTACGGGCCTATTACGGCTTCATGTGGGCCCATCCGGGCAAGAAGCTGCTGTTCATGGGCGGCGAGTTTGCCCAGCGCAACGAATGGAACCACGACCGCAGCCTGGACTGGCACCTGCTGGAGGCCGAGCGCCACGCCGGGGTGCAGCGGCTGATCGGCGACCTGAACCGGCTGTACCGCGAGCTGCCGGCACTGCATGTGCATGATTGCGAGCCGCAGGGCTTCGACTGGGTCGACGCCAGCAACAGCGCCGATTCGATCCTGGTCTGGCTGCGCCGCGGCGACGAGGCCGACCGGCCGGTGCTGGCGGTGTCGAACTTCACCCCGGTGCCGCGCCAGGGCTATCGCATCGGCGTGCCCCATGGCGGCCGCTGGGTCGAGCGGCTGAACACCGACGCGGCGGTCTATGGCGGCTCCGGCATGGGCAATTTCGGCGGGGTCGAGGCCGAGGCCTCGCCCTGGCACGGCCGCCCCTGCTCGATGCTGCTGACCCTGCCGCCGTTGGCGACCGTGCTGTTCGAATGGGCGGGGTGAAGCCGCCAAGGCCCACGCCTCGGGGCAGGAGCACAGAAGTGCCGGAAGCCGATGACGAGCCGATCTACCAGGCCTTCACGGCTTGCCTGCGCATCGTTGCGGATGATCTGCCGCATGACGAGATCACGCGGACACTCGGGGTCCAGCCGACGATGCGGCGCAAACGCGGCGATCGCCGTCGTCCCGGATCAGCCCCAGCGAAAGATGCGGCATGGCATTTCCAGCCGCCCGTACCGGAGGAATGCGACCTTTCGGAGCATCTCCGTGCCCTGTGGCAGGTGATCGCGCCGCATATCGCCTACCTCCGCGACCTCAAGGCGCGCGCCCGAATCGACATCTTCTGCGGTTACCGCTCGAATCACGGCGGCGCCGGCTTCGAGGTGGCGCCGGATGCGCTCAAGCCGTTTGTCGCCCTCGACATTCCATTCGACATCTCGGTGGTTATCGACGGATATGTCGTCGACCGGCTGAAACTCCAATAGTCCGAGATACTTTGGGTTCGCGGCCGCGAACTCGATCTACGATTTCCTCTCCTGCGGGGGCAGGTCGTTGCGACCTTCGATGCCGATCGGAAGCTCGGCCAACAACTCGAAGGCGCGAGCCATGCCGCGCCGCTTCTCGCGCAGCACGATCTCGTCGCCACGCCGGAAAACCTCGACGTCCCGCCCCTCGAAGCGGAATTGCTTCGGCAGTTGGACGGCCTGGCCATTGCCGGACCGGAACACGCGGGCCGTGACCATGGCATCCTCCGGAAGTCTGAGCCGCACGCTGGGTTCGCAGACGCGAACCCAGCCTACGACGTCCGGACCGAACTGTCGCCCTGCCGCTACGGGTTCGGCGCCTCGGGCTGGCGCTTCAGCTCCTCGGCGGTGCGGGCGATCTGGGCCTGCAGGTCGGCGAGCTGCTGGCGGGCCGTGGCCAGGTCGCCCTGGGTCTTGCCCAGTTGCTCGGTCGCCTGCGCCAGCTGGCCGTTCACCGCTGCGGAATCGGCGTTCAACCGGCCGTAGCTGTCGCGCTGCGCCGCCTCCTGCGCGCGCAGCTGCTCCAGCCGGCCATTGGCGTCGGCGATCTCGCCCTGCTTGCCGGCGAGCTGCGAATCGGCGGCCTTCGCCTGGTCCTGCGTCGCCTGGACCCGCGCCGCGGCCGCATCGGCCTGCTGTGCCGCCTGGTCGCGGCGCTGGGTGGCCTCGGCCAGAGCGGACCGGCCCTGCTGCAGCAGGCCCTGCAGCTTCTCCGATTCGGCCTTCAGCGCGTCGCGGTCGGCGCCGGCCCGCTTCAGCGCCGCCAGCTCCTGCTCCGCCGTTTCCAGCCTGGCCTGCAGCCCGTCGCGCGACTGGCCGGCGCTGCGGCTCTCGACGCCGAGATAGATCGCGACCACCAGGGCGACGAAGGCGACGATGATCGCGGCGATGACGGCGATTCGCGGCCCTTCCCCGTCACGCGGGGGAACGGGATGCGGATCGACCGGCCCGGCCGGGCTGTGATCGGGATCGGCGAGGGTCGTCACGCGGTCGGTCCTTTCGGCAGGTCGGCTGGGCAACGCCTAGCGGCGAAACTTGGTGAAAACGTGTCGGTGGTCGCGGCGGCGCGATGGCCGGTGGACGGCCGCCGCCCGCGGGCCCCATCCTGCCCGCGGGACAGGATCGAAGGAACCCCGCAATGCCGCTGCCCGATCGGATTCCGGCCGGCCGCCCGTGGCCGCTGGGCGCCACGCTGACCGAGGACGGTGTGAACTTCGCCCTGTTCTCCGCCCATGCCGAGCGGGTCGAGCTGTGCCTGTTCGATGCCGAGGGCCGGCAGGAGGTCGCGCGCCGGGACCTGACGGCCCGCACCGACCAGGTCTGGCACGGCTTCCTGCCCGGCGCCGGGGCCGGCACGGTCTACGGCTTCCGCGTCCACGGCCCCTACGCGCCCCTCGACGGCCACCGCTTCAACCCGAACAAGCTGCTGCTGGACCCCTATGCCCGCGGTCTTGCCGGCGGCTTCCATTGGGACGATTCGGTGCATGGCTACACCCGCGGCGACCCGGCCGCCGACCTGTCCTTCGACCCGCGCGACAGCGCCGCCTTCGTGCCGAAATCGGTGGTGATCGACCCGGCCCATGACTGGGAGGGCGACGAGGCGCCGCGCACGCCCTGGTCCGACACGGTGATCTATGAGGCCCATGTCCGCGGCCTGACCATGCGCCACCCGGGCGTGCCGGAGCCGCTGCGCGGCACGCTGGGCGGCCTGGCCCATCCGGTGATGGTCGACCACCTCCGCCGGCTCGGCGTCACCGCGGTCGAGCTGATGCCGGTCCATGCCTTCCTCGACGAGCGGGCGCTGGTCGAGCGCGGCCTGAAGAACTACTGGGGCTACAACACCACCGCCTTCTTCACCGTGCATCCGGCCTATGCCGGTGCCCTGCCCCCGCTGGAGGCGCTGCGCAATGCGGTCAAGGCGCTGCACCGGGCCGGCATCGAGGTGATCCTCGATGTCGTCTACAACCACACGGCGGAGAGCGACGTCTTCGGCCCGACCCTGAACTTCCGCGGCATCGACAACCTGTCCTACTACCAGCACACGCCGCATGACCGGCGCGAGCCGTTCAACCCGACCGGCACCGGCAATGCGCTGGACCTCGGCCATCCGCGGGTGCTGCAGATGGTGATGGACAGCCTGCGCTGGTGGGTCGAGGCGGCGCATGTCGACGGCTTCCGCTTCGACCTGGCCACCACCCTGGCCCGGGTGGAGTGCGACTTCACCCCCGCCGCGCCGTTCCTGCAGGCCGTGGCGCAGGACCCGATACTGGCACCGTGCAAGCTGATCGCCGAGCCCTGGGACATCGGGCCGGGCGGTTGGCGCGTCGGCGGCTTCCCGGCGGGCTGGTCGGAGTGGAACGACCATTACCGCGACGGCATCCGCCGCAGCTGGCGCGGCGATCCCGGGTCGCGGCCGGAGCTGGCGCGGCGCCTGTCCGCCTCCGCCGACCTGTTCGACCATGACGGCCGCGGTGCTCGGGCCAGCGTCAACTTCGTCACCGCCCATGACGGCTTCACCCTGGCCGATCTCGTCTCCTATGCGCAGAAGCACAACGAGGCGAACGGCGAGGGCAACCGCGACGGCACCGGCGACAACCATTCCGACAATCTCGGCGTCGAGGGGCCGACCGACGATCCGGCGATCCTGGCGCGGCGGGTGCGGCGGCGGCGCAACCTGCTGGCGACGCTGCTGTTCAGCCAGGGCGTGCCGATGCTGCTGGGCGGCGACGAGCTGGGCCACAGCCAGCAGGGCAACAACAACGCCTATTGCCAGGATGGGCCGCTGACCTGGCTGGACTGGGCCGCCGCCGACCCCGGCTTCCTCGATTTCACCGCGCGGGTCGTGGCGCTGCGCCGGGTCCACCCGGCCCTGCGCCAGCCGCGCTTCCTGCACGGCGCTCCGAGCGGGCGGGACGACCTGCCCGACATCGCCTGGCTGCGGCCGGACGGCCAGGCCATGGCCCCGGCCGATTGGGACGACCCGGCCGGCACCGCTCTCGGCGTGCTGCTGAGCGAACCGAGCGCGCCGCCGCTGCTGCTGCTGCTCAATCCCGGGCTGGAGGGGATGGAGTTCGCCCTGCCGCCCCTCGGAACCTGGCATCCCTGGCTCGACACGGCGCGGACCCCGAGCGTGCCGCGGCTGGAGGCGGCGGCCTATCCACTGACGGCGGAAAGCCTGGTGCTGCTGGCGCTTGGCGCCGCCTCACCAGCAGAGATCAAGAATGATTTGCAATAAAGCTGCGACTGTTTCTCAATCACAGAAAGTAAAACTTTACGGATTCCTGTAATCGTTCTAAGGTGCGCTCCTCGAATTGACGAACACCGGCCGAGGCGACGATGCAGGGCGACAAGAAGGTTCTCACCCACCTGAACGCGGTGCTGAAGAACGAGTTGACCGCGATCAACCAGTATTTCCTGCATGCGCGGATGCTCAAGAACTGGGACGTCAAGCGCCTGGCCAAGAAGGTGTATGAGGAATCGATCGGCGAGATGAAGCACGCCGATCTTCTGATCGAGCGCATCCTGGTACTGGAAGGCCTGCCGAACCTGCAGGATCTCGGCAAGCTCGGGATCGGCGAGACCGTGCCGGAGATGCTGGAATCCGACCTCGGCCTCGAGACCTTCAACCAGAAGACGGTGAAGGAGGCGATGGCGCATTGCGAATCGGTGCGCGACTTCGTCTCCAAGGACATCCTGCTGAAGATCCTCGACGACACCGAGGAGCACATCGACTGGCTCGAATCGCAGCAGTACCTGATCGCCCAGATGGGCCTGCAGAACTACATCCAGCTGGTGTCCAGCGAAGAGAGCTGAGCCCGGCCTCTTCGCGCGCTTCGACAGAGCCCCGCTTCGGCGGGGCTTTTTTTTCGGTCCCGGACATTGCACCGCGAGCCCGGCACCCAACCTGATACGGAGATCCATCAGCGCCCGGAGGAACCAATGCCCCGCAGCGTGCCGATCGTCCTGCTGGCGGCGCTCGTCCCCGCCACCGCCCTGGCCCATCACGGCTGGAGCTCCTACGACGCCAACACCGCGCTCACGCTCTCGGGGCCGATCGAGACCGCGAGCTACCAGAACCCGCATGGCCAGATCACCCTGACCCAGGACGGCAAGACCTGGCATGTGGTGCTGTCGCCGCCGTCGCGCATGGACCGGCGCGGCCTGCCGCGCGAGGATCTGACCGTCGGTAAGCCGGTGACCGTGGTCGGCTATCCCAGCCGGGTGGTCGCGGACGAGATGCGGGCCGAGCGGATCACGATCGACGGCCGCACCGTCGAGCTGCGCTGAACGATGGAGCACGGCCCCAGCGGCAGCGGCCTCCTCGCCGAGAGCGCGGCGCTGCTCGAGCACTCGCCCTTCGGCGCACTGATGCGCGATTCGCTGTGGCTCTACCCGGTGGCCAACCTACTGCATCTGCTCGGGCTGGTGCTGCTGGTCGGCGGTATCGGGCTGCTCGACCTCCGCCTCGTCGGCTTCGGCCGCGGGTTGCCGGTCCTGGTGGTGTCGCGCCTGCTGACCCGGGTCGCGCTGGTCGGGCTGGTGCTGATGGCCGCGACCGGCGCGGCGCTGTTCGCCGCCGATGCCGGGCCGCTGGCCGCGACCGACGTGTTCCAGTTGAAGATCCTGGTGATCGCGGCGGCGCTGGCCAACGCGCTCGCCTTCCGCTGGCTGTGGCAGCGGTCGCTGTCCGACTGGGACCACACCCCGCCGCTGCTCGGCCGGGTCCAGGCGGCGGGGTCGATCGTGCTGTGGTTCCTCGCCGGCGCGCTCGGCCGGCTGATCGCTTACGGCTGAGCGCCGGCCGGGTCAGGTCACCCCTTCGGCTTGGTGATCTCCTCGACCTGGCGCTGCAGGTCGTCCAGCTTCTGCCGCAGCGTGTCGATCGATCCCTGCTCCGCCGGCGCCGCCGGACCGGCCGCGGCCTCGCCCGGGTCGGCGCCGGGCGGCTTGCCGCCCTTGCCGGCGGCGAAGGGCGTGAACATCTGCATCGCCCGCTCGAACAGCTGCATGTTCTGCTTGCCCATCTCCTCGAAGGCGCCGAAGGGGAAGACCCCGCTGACGTCCTTGAAGTACTGGCGCATCTGGTCCTGGTTGCGGGCAAAGGCCTCCATCGAGGATTCGAGGTAGCGCGGCACCATGAACTGCAGGTTGTCGCCATACAGGGCGATCAGCTGCCGCAGGAAGCCGATCGGCAGCATGTTCTGGCCGCCCTTGCCCTCTTCCTCGACGATGATCTGGGTCAGCACCGAGCGGGTGATGTCCTCGCCAGACTTCGCGTCGTAGACCAGGAATTCCGTCCCATCCTTGACCATCTGGGCCAGGTTCTCGAGCGTCACATAGCTCGACGTCGCCGTGTTGTAGAGGCGTCGGTTGGCGTATTTCTTGATGGTGATGGGAGCGCTCTTCGGCTCCTCGGCCGACGGGGCGGTTCCAGGGGCGGCCTGACTGGTCGGCATGGGGGTCCCTATCGCTTCTTGGGGCCGCGGGCACACGGCCGCCCTTGACGGATTTGTGGCTATACTGGTCCGACCAGGCCGGCATGTCACGATCCTTTCGCATCGCAACACGCGCCGGGCATAGGCAGGCCCGGCGGGGCCGACTATGATCGCCGCCGATGACTGCGCCGAAACCACCCCACGACCCGCCGCCCGGCGACGGCGGCAGCCCAGACGACCTGGCCCGCCGTTTCCTCGATCTCTGGCAAGAGCATTGGACCGCAACCCTGACCGACCCCGAGACGCTGCGCGGCTGGGCCGCCCTGCTGGACCCTGGCCATGTGTCGCGGGTCGTGGCCGGGCTGGGCGGATGGGTCGGCGATGACGCCGCGCCTGGGTCCGCGGCCGCTGCCGCTGCATCTGGCCGCGGCGGCGGCGAGCTGGCTGAGCGGGATCGCCGCATTGCCGCTCTCGAAGAGCGCGTTGCCCGGCTTGAAGCCGCTCTGGCCGGAGCCGCTGCGCCGCGCCGCCGAACGCCTCGCAAGCCTGGCGCCTGACGCCGCCGGCGCGGCCCTGGCGCGGGAAGGGACCCGGCGCGCCGCCGCCTTCCTGACCGGGCTGGAGCGCTACGCCCGCCACCCCTATCGCCGCGACCTGCCGGAGCCGCCGGTGCTGTGGCAGGACGGGTCGGCCCGGCTGCGGGATTATGGTCCTGCCGACGGGCTGCCGCTGCTGGTGGTGCCGTCGATGGTCAACCGCGCCTATGTGCTGGACCTGACGGCGGAGCGCAGCCTGCTGCGCTTCCTGTCGGCGCAGGGCCTGCGGCCGCTGCTGCTGGAATGGGACGTGCCGGACGCGGCCGAGCACGACTTCACCCTGACCGACGTGATCCTGCGGCGGCTGGAGCCGGCGCTGGATGCTGCCATCGTGGCTGCGAAAGGGCCGGTCGGGCTGCTGGGCTACTGCATGGGCGGCACGCTGGCGGCGGCGCTGGCGGCGCGGCGGCCGGACGACATCGCCGGCATCGCCTTCATGGCCGCGCCCTGGGACTTCCATGCCGATGCGCCGCACCAGGCCGAGATCGGCCGGATGGCGGCGGCGGCCAGCCTGCCGATCGTCGCCGCGCTCGGCGTGCTGCCGCGCGACGGCATCCAGGCGCTGTTCACCATGCTCGACCCGCTGACCGCCTTGCGCAAGTTCAGCGCCTTCGGCCGGCTGAACCCCGGCTCACCCGAAGCGGCGCGCTTCGTCGCCCTGGAGGACTGGCTGAACGACGGCATCCCGCTGCCCGGCCCGGTGGCGCTGGAATGCCTGGCCGGCTGGTACGGCGAGAACATGCCCGGCCGCGGCCTGTGGCGGATCGACGGCGCGCCGGTGCGGCCGGAGGCGATCCGCCGGCCCAGCCTGCACCTGATCCCGGCGCGCGACCGCATCGTGCCGCCGGCCAGCGCCCGGGCCTTGGCCGAGCGCATGCCCGGCGCCGAACGGATCGAGCCGTCGATCGGCCATATCGGCATGGTGGTGGCCGGCGGCGCCGAGGCCCAGGTCTGGCGACCGCTGGCGGAATGGCTGGCCGCCGTTATCGGAAGTCGACCGACAGCGACACCGGCGCGGCCGAAAGCCCGTCGTAACGCGCCGTCACGGTCCCGCCCGGCACCGGCTGCACCGGCGGGCCGAACGAGCCGAGGCTGACCAGCTGACCCGGCTGCAGCGCCTCGCCCCGTGCCGCGAGGTCCTGCGCCAGCCAGATCACCGCGTTGAGCGGGTGGCCGAGGATGGCGGCGCCCGGCGCCTCGGCCAGCACCTTGCCGGTGCCGTCGGTCAGCGAGACCGTCATCGTCGCCAGCCTGTCGGCGAAGCCGGGCTCGATCGGAATGGGCTCTCCCAGAACGCCGAGGCGGGCGCCGACATTGACCGCGGCGATCGAGGCCGCGCTCGGCTTCTCGTCCGGCGGCAGGGCGAGGTCGGCCAGCTCGATGAAGGGGTACAGAGCTGAAAGATGCGCCAACACCTCGCCCGGCGTCTTCGCTTGGTTGACGCCGGCGTCGCCGATCACGGCGATCAGGTCGGCCTCGACCAGGGGGCGTGCCGCATAGTTGGCCGAGATCGGGCCATCGTCCTTCTTCTTCGCGGCTCCCGGCGAAAGCGGCGGATAGATCGTCCATCCTCCGGGCGGCCTGCGCAGCATTCCGGCGAGCAGCACGCCCGACACCGGATGGTCGACGCCCAGCCACTCCTGCATCGCCTTGCCGGTCAGCCCGACCTTGTAGCCGACCGGTTGCCCCAGGTCGCGGGCGAGGTCCCGGACCAGCGTCTTCTGGACGCAGGCGGCGGTGGCGGCGTCGATCCCGGCCAGGCCGGACACCGTCGTCGTCGCCCGCCAGGCCGCGGCCGCGCGCGTGGCGATCGCGGCGCAATCCTCGGCCGCCGCCGCTGGCATCGTTCCCACCAGCGTGGCCAGCACCGCCAGCCGCAACCTCGCCTTGCGCATCGGCTTCCCTCCCCCTTTGTCCGGCATTTCCGTGGCGGTTGCGCAGTCGGAAGTGCCGTGGCTATCGTCATCCTAGCGCAATTCGACCGGTGCGGCCCGACCGCGCCGGACAGCATGAGGAAACGCCTCCATGGCCAATGTCGTCATCGCCGCAGCCGCGCGCACGCCGGTCGGGGCCTTCGCCGGCGCCTTCGCCGCCGTGCCGGCGCATGAGCTGGGCATCGCCGCGATCACCGCGGCCCTGGGTCGGGCCAAGGTCGACGCCGCCGAGGTCGACGAGGTGGTGCTGGGCCAGGTGCTGACCGCCGCCACCGGCCAGAACGCGGCGCGCCAAGCCGCGATCGGCGCCGGCATCCCGAAATCGGCCACCGCCTACGGCATCAACCAGGTCTGCGGCTCCGGCCTGCGCACCGTGGCGCTGGGCGGCCAGGCGATCGCCCTGGGCGACGCCCGCATCGTCGTCGCCGGCGGGCAGGAGAGCATGTCGCTGTCGCCGCATGCTCTGCATCTGCGCAGCGGCACCAAGATGGGCGACGCCAAGATGGTCGACACCATGATCCGCGACGGGCTGTGGGACGCCTTCAACGGCTACCACATGGGCAACACGGCGGAGAATGTCGCCCGGCAATGGCAGATCACCCGCGACGAGCAGGACCGCTTCGCCCTGGCGTCGCAGCAGAAGGCGGGTGCGGCGCAGCGCGAGGGCCGGTTCAAGGACGAGATCGTGCCGGTCACGGTCAAGGGCCGCAAGGGCGATGTCGTGATCGATGCCGACGAGTACCTGAAGCCGGACACCACGATCGAGGTGCTGGCCAAGCTGCGCCCGGCCTTCGACAAGGAGGGCACGGTCACCGCCGGCAACGCCTCCGGTCTCAATGACGGCGCCGCGGCGCTGGTGCTGATGAGCGAGGAGGAGGCCGCGCGTCGCGGCATCACGCCCCTCGCCCGCATCGCCTCCTGGGCCACGGCCGGCGTCGACCCGGCGGTGATGGGCTCGGGCCCGATCCCGGCCAGCCGCGCGGCGCTGAAGAAGGCCGGCTGGACCGCCGAGCAGCTGGACCTGGTCGAGGCCAACGAGGCCTTCGCCGCCCAGGCCTGCGCCGTGAACAAGGACATGGGCTGGGACCCGGCCCGGGTGAACGTCAATGGCGGCGCCATCGCCATCGGCCACCCGATCGGCGCGTCGGGCGCGCGGATCCTGACCACCCTGCTGTACGAGATGGGCCGGCGGGACGCGAAGAAGGGCCTCGCCACCCTGTGCATCGGCGGCGGCATGGGCATCGCTCTCTGCGTCGAACGCTGAGAGCGGCAGCCGCCGATTTTCCCGGGCCGCCCGCCGAGTTCTCGTCGCGGCCGGCGGCCCTCAAATCCAACCCTGGGAGGACGTCACATGGCACGTGTAGCGGTTGTGACCGGCGGGACGAGAGGCATCGGCGAGGCGATCTCGCTCGCCCTGAAGGAGAAGGGCTACAAGGTCGCCGCGACCTATGCCGGCAACGATGAGGCCGCCAGCGCCTTCAGCGAGCGGCACGGCATCAGCGTCTACAAGTTCGACGTCGCCGATTACGAGCAGTGCCAGGCCGCGATCGCCAGGATCGAGAGCGAGCTCGGGCCGGTCGAGGTGCTGGTCAACAATGCCGGCATCACCCGCGACGGCACCATCCACAAGATGGACCGCCAGGCCTGGGACGCCGTGATCGACACCAATCTCGGCTCCTGCTTCAACATGTGCCGCTGCGTCATCGACGGCATGCGCGCCCGCAGCTTCGGCCGCATCGTCAACATCGGCTCGATCAACGGCCAGGCCGGCCAGTACGGCCAGGTGAACTATGCCGCGGCGAAGTCCGGCATCCACGGCTTCACCAAGGCGCTGGCGCAGGAAGGCGCCGGCAAGGGCGTCACCGTCAACGCCATCGCGCCGGGCTACATCGACACCGACATGGTCCGCGCCGTGCCGCCGAACGTGCTGGAGAAGATCGTCGCGCGCGTGCCGGTCGGCCGCCTGGGCAAGGCGTCGGAGATCGCCCGCGGCGTGCTGTTCCTGGTCGATGACGAGGGCGGCTTCATCACCGGCTCGACCCTGTCGATCAACGGCGGCCAGCATATGTACTGATGCGCCCCGGGGAGGGCCTCGGCCCTCCCCTAGGCGGCTTCGGCCGTTCCCTCCACCCGGTCCCGGAAGCTCTGGCCCCAGGCCCTCATGGCGTCGAGCACCGGCGCCAGGGTGCGGCCGTATTCGGTCAGCGAGTACTCCACCCGCGGCGGCACCTCGGCGAAGACCTGCCGGTGCACGATCCCGTCCGTCTCCAGCTCGCGCAGCTGCAGCGTCAGCGAGCGCTGCGACACGCCGCCGAAATGCTTGCGCAGCTCGCCGAAGCGCCGCGGCCCGTCCAGCAGCTGGTACAGGATCACCGGCTTCCACTTGCCGCCCATGACGGCGAGCGTGACCTCGACCGCACAGCCATAGGACCGGCGGGCCTGATCTCGTGGCGGCATTGTCGTCTCCATAGGTGCAAAAGAGTATCCTATGGCAAGAAATGTTGCCTTCTTGCGCCAAGGCCTGCAAGCCGCAACATGGCACCCATGCCGCTATCCGGCGGCGATCCCGACACATCGGAGACCTGGAGCCATGCGCCAGTACCGCTTCCCCCGCATCGGCAGCATCGACGACCTTACCCTCGCCGAGACCGAGACCCCGGTCCCCGGCCGAGGCCAGGCGCTGGTCCGGCTGCGCGCGGCGTCGCTGAATTACCGCGACCTGATGGTCGCCACCAACCGCTACGGTCGCGGCGCGCCGCTGCCGGACCTGGTGCCGCTGTCGGACGGCGCCGGCGAGGTGGTGGCGGTCGGCGCGGACGTGACCCGGGTCAAGGTCGGCGACCGCGTCGCCGGCATCTTCATGCAGAGCTGGATCGGCGGCGAGATCGACACCGCCGATCCGGCCAGCGCGCTGGGCGGCGCCGCCCATGGCGTGCTGGCCGAGCACCGCGTTTTCGACCAGGACGGGCTGGTGCATCTGCCCGACCACCTGAGCTTCGAGGAGGGCGCGGCCCTGCCCTGCGCCGGGGTCACCGCCTGGAACGCGCTCTATGGCGGCCAGCATCCGCTGCAGCCGGGCGAGACCGTGCTGGTGCTGGGCACCGGCGGCGTCTCGATCCTGGCGCTGCAATTCGCCCGCGCCGCCGGAGCCCGGGTGATCGCCACCTCCTCCAGCGACGCCAAGCTGGAGCAGGCGAAGGCGCTGGGCGCGGCCGAGCTGGTCAACTACCGCCGCCATCCGGACTGGGAGAAGGAGGTGCTGCGGCTGACCGGCGGGCGCGGCGTCGACCATGTCATCGAGGTCGGCGGCGCCGGCACGGTGCCGAAGTCGATCGCCGCCACCCGGATCGGCGGCTTCGTCCAGCTGATCGGCGTGCTGACCGCCGGCAGCCCGTTCGAGCCGACGCCGCTGATCGGCCGGTCGGTGACGCTGCGCGGCCTGTATGTCGGCTCGCGCCAGATGTTCGAGGCGATGAACCGGCACATCGCGCAGGCCGGCATCCGCCCGGTAATCGACCGGGTCTTCCCGTTCGAGCAGGCCAAGGACGCCTACCGCCACCTGGAGGCGGCCGGCCATGTCGGCAAGATCGTGATCGCGATCGGGTGACCTTAGAAGGGGCCTGGGGGGAGGTCCGAGGGCCTTTGCCAGCCTCGCCATCTCTCGAGACCCAGATCGGCCCGGAGATGTTCGGAGAGGTCGCCCGGCCGCAGCACGGGGCGGCGGCGCCGCAGCAGCGACGCGAACGACAGCGCCCTTCCGGCGAGGCGGCGCAGCGCCGTCGGCCGCCGAGCCGGCAGGACGGCCGGCGCCGCGCTCATCCCGGCACCACGGCGAGCACGTCGAGCTCGAACAACAGCCCTTCGCGGAAGAAGCGCGCGATCTGCAGGGTGGTGCTGGCCGGTGGCGCCACGCGGTTGACGTAGCGGTCGCGCACCTCGCGCAGGGTCGGGCCTTGGGCGGCGAAGTCGGTGACGAACATGCCGAGCCGGATGACGTGCTCGAAGCCGCTGCCGGCGGCCGCCAGGCCGGCCTTGACGTTCTCGAAGGCCTGCTCGGCCTGGCCGGCGAAGTCCGGTCCGGCGATCGAGCCGTCGGGGCGGATGCCGACCTGGCCGGCAAGCTGGACCAGGCGGGCGCCGGCCGGGATCAGCACCACCTGGGAATAGCCGTTCGGCGCCGGCATGGTATCGGGGTTGAGGAAGGTGAGAGAGTCGGCGGGCATCGTGGGCGTCCTGGCTGGAAAGGATGGACGGACGATGCGCCATCCCTTCCGACCGAACCACGCAAGGCCTCGCCGCCGATCATAAGCCAGGCTTATACTGGGCCATGCCGACCGACAGCCTGCCCTTGCCCGCCCTGCACGCCTTCGAGGCCGCGGCGCGGCATGTCAGCTTCACCCGCGCGGCGGCGGAGCTGGGGCTGACCCAGGCCGCCGTCAGCTACCACGTCAAGCGGCTGGAGGAGCGGCTGGGGGCGCCGCTGTTCGCCCGCCGCGGCCGCAGCTTGGCCCTGACCGAGGCTGGGGAGCGGCTGGCGGCCGAGGTGGTCGACGCCTTCGGCCGGCTGCGCGCCGTACTCGGCAGCGAGGTGGATGCGGCGGGCCGCAGCCTGACGGTCGTGTCGGTGCCCACCTTCACCACCCATTGGCTGGCGCCGCGGCTGGGCGCCTTCCAGGCCGCGCATCCGGAGCTTACGGTCAAGCTCGCCACCAGCACCGAGCTCGGCGACAGCATCGACGGCGAGCTCGCCGCCGATATCGAGATCCGCGCCGGGCCAAGCGGCTTTCCGCCGCGCTTCGTCGCCCACAGGCTGCTGGAGGTCCGCCTCGCCTGCGTGGTGGCGCCCCGGCTCGCGGCCGGGCTGCGCCAACCGGCGGACGTGCTGTCGCTGCCGCTGATCGGCATGAGCATGAGCTGGGATGCCTGGTTCGAGGCGGCCGGCGTCGAGGCCCCGGCGGCACTGCGAAAGCCGGCGCCGCGCTTCGACAACCAGGCAGCCTCGGCGCAGGCCGCGGTCGGCGGGCTCGGAGCGGCCCTGGTCACGCCCGACTTCTTCGCCGAGGACCTGGCCACCGGACGGCTGGTCGCGCCGTTCCCGCTCCTGGTCGACCGCGCCAAGGGCTATTGGCTGGTCTACGCCGCGGACCAGCGCCACCGGCTCAAGATCCGCGCCTTCCGCGACTGGATCGTCGCAGCCGCCTCGGCCGATCTGCGCCCATAAAAAAAGGCGGCCCGAGGGCCGCCCCTGATCTTCACGGCCGGTCCGGTCAGGTGGCCGAGACGTCCGCCGATTGCAGGCCGAGGATGGCCTCGATCTGCCGGGTGACCGTGTCCATGTCGGCCATGCCGTCGACCGCCTTCAACAGCCCCTTGCCGCGATAGTAGGGGATGATCGGCGCGGTCTGCTCGCGATAGATCGCAAGGCGCTTGCGCAGCGTCTCCTCGGTGTCGTCGGAGCGCTTCTCGGTGGATTGGGAGGCGCGGTTGGCGACACGGGCGAACAAAGCCGCCTCATCGACCTTCATCTCGATCACCACGGCCAGCGCCTTGCTGTGCCGGCCCAGCATGTCGTCCAGCCCCTCGGCCTGGCGCACGGTACGCGGGAAGCCGTCGAGGATGAAGCCGCGGTCGCAGTCGGGCTGGGCGATCCGCTCCGCGATCATGTCGAGCATGACCTCGTCGGGCACCAGATCGCCGCGATCCAGGATCTCCTTCACCTGCCGGCCGAGCGGCGTGCCCTCGGCGATCGCCGCCCGCAGCATGTCGCCGGTCGAGAGCTGCTTCAGCCCGTACCGCTCCTCCAGCCGTTTCGCCTGCGTCCCCTTCCCTGCCCCGGGTGGGCCCAACAGGATCAAATTCATCGACGGCTCCCCCGCAGCTTCGATTTCTTGATCAGCCCTTCATACTGATGGGCCAGGAGATGGGAATGGACCTGGGCCACGGTGTCCATGGTGACCGTGACCACGATCAGCAGGCTGGTGCCGCCGAAGTAGAACGGCACCGCATATTGCGACGTCAGGAACTCCGGCAGCAGGCAGACCACCGTCAGATAGGCGGCGCCGACCACCGTGACCCGGGTCAGCACGTAGTCGATGTAGTCGGCGGTCGACTTGCCCGGGCGGATGCCGGGAATGAAGCCGCCATACTTCTTCAGGTTGTCGGCCGTCTCCTCCGGATTGAAGACGATCGCGGTGTAGAAGAAGCAGAAGAAGATGATCAGCCCGGCATAGAGCGCCATGAACAGCGGCTGGCCGTGGGCCAGCTGCGTCGCGATCCAGGACACCCAGCCGCCGGCGCCGTCGGCCTGGTTGCCGGCGAAGCCGACCAGCGTCGCCGGCAGCAGCAGCAGCGACGAGGCGAAGATCGGCGGGATCACGCCCGAGGTGTTGAGCTTGAGCGGCAGGTGCGAGCTCTCGCCGCCGAACATGCGGTTGCCGACCTGTCGCTTCGGGTACTGCACCAGGAGTCGCCGCTGCGCCCGCTCCATGTAGACGATGAAGAAGATCACCGCCACGCACAGCACCAGCAGCACCAGGATGACGAAGGCCGAGATCGCGCCGGTCCGGCCCAGCTCCAGCATCTGCACCAGGGCGTGCGGCAGCGAGGCGACGATGCCGGTGAAGATGATCAGCGAGATGCCGTTGCCGACGCCGCGTGAGGTGATCTGCTCGCCCAGCCACATCAGGAACATGGTGCCGCCGACGATGGTCACGACCGTGGTGAAGCGGAAGTACCAGCCGGGATCCACCACCGCCGGGCCGATCGAGCCGCTCACGCTCTCGAGCCCGACCGCCAGCGCATAGGCCTGGGCCGTGGCCAGGACCACGGTGAAGTAGCGGGTGTACTGGTTGATCTTCTTGCGCCCGGCCTCGCCCTCCTTCTTCAGCGCCTCGAGCGTCGGCGACACCGCCGTCAGGAGCTGGATGATGATGGAGGCCGAGATGTACGGCATGATGTTCAGCGCGAAGATGGTCATCCGACCCAGCGCGCCGCCGGCAAACATGTTGAGGATGCCGAGGAGGCCGCCGCCCTGCTGGGCGAAGATCTCCGACAGCACGCGGGGATCGATGCCCGGAATCGGCACATAGGTGCCGATTCGGTAGATGATCAGCGCGCCAAGGGTGAACCAGATGCGCTTGCGGAGCTCCGTGGCCTTGGCGAAGGCACCGAAGTTCAGGTTTGCAGCGAGCTGTTCTGCAGCGGATGCCATTGCGAGGCCTCGAATGAAAAAGGGCGGGGACTGCGAATATGCGCGGTCCCCGCCCCTGTTTTACCCGTGTTGGACGGCGGCGTTAAGCCTGGGACGACGCCCCTGCGTCATTCTCGACAGCCTCGGCCGGAGCCGGGCTGGTCTGGACCACCGAGCCGCCGGCCTTCTCCACCGCCGCGACCGCAGCCGCCGAGGCGCTGTGGACGTGCAGGGTGACCTTGGCCGTGAGCTCGCCCTTGGCCAGCAGGCGGATGCCGTCCAGCGACTTGGCGACCAGGCCGCCGGCGATCAGCGCCTCGGCGTCGACCGGCTTGGCCGCGTCGACCCGGCCGGCCTCGATCGCCTTCTGCAGGCGGCCGAGATTGACCACGGCGTAGTTCGACCGGAACTTCTTGTTGTTGAAGCCCCGCTTCGGCAGCCGCATGTAGATCGGCATCTGGCCGCCTTCGAAGCCCCTCAGGGCGACGCCGGTACGGCTCTTCTGTCCCTTCACACCACGGCCGCCGGTCTTGCCCTTGCCGGAGCCGATGCCGCGGCCGACGCGGATGCGCGACTTGCGCGCGCCCGCATTGTCGCGGAGATCGTTGAGTTTCGTCATGATTGCTCCTCAGGAACAGACGGGGCTCAGCCCGCCTGCTCGACCCGCACCAGGTGCTTGACCTTCTCGATCATCCCGCGGACAGACGGAGTGTCCTCCAGCTCGCGGGTGCGATGCAGCTTGTTCAGCCCGAGGCCGATCAGCGTCTGGCGCTGATCCTGCCGGCGGCCGATCGGGCTGCCGACCTGGGTGACGATCACGGTCGACTTGTCAGCCATTCGCGGCCTCCACCACCTCGACGCCACCCTCGCGCTTGCCCGGGGCGCCGATGATGTCGGCGACGCGCTTGCCGCGGCGGGCGGCGACGGCCCGCGGGCCCTCGATCGTCCGCAGCGCCTCGAAGGTCGCCTTGATCATGTTGTGCGGGTTCGACGTGCCGATCGACTTGGCGACGACGTCCTGGACGCCCAGCGCCTCGAAGATCGCGCGCATCGGACCGCCGGCGATGATGCCGGTGCCCTGGGTGGCGCTACGGAGCTGGACCTTGCCGGCGCCGAAGTGACCCAGGATGTCGTGATGCAGCGTCCGGCCCTCGCGCAGCGGAACGCGGATCATGCTGCGCTTGGCCTGCTCGGTCGCCTTGCGGATCGCCTCCGGCACCTCACGGGCCTTGCCCGAGCCGTAGCCGACCCGGCCGCGGCCGTCGCCGGTGACCACCAGGGCGGCGAAGCCGAAGCGCCGGCCGCCCTTCACCACCTTCGCGACGCGGTTGATGTGGACGAGCTTCTCGATCAGCTCCTCACCGGCATCCCGCTCGCTCGGGCGCTTGTCGCCACGATCCCGAGGACCGCGCGTGTCTCTGCTTTCGCGTGCCATCCGCGTGCTCCTCAGAAGTCCAGGCCGCCCTCACGGGCGGCATCGGCTAGGGCCTTGACCCGGCCGTGATACAGGTAGTGTCCACGATCGAACACGACCTTCTCGACCCCGGCCGCCTTGGCCCGCTCCGCCAGGAGCTTGCCGACCGCGGCCGCGGCCTCGATGGTGGCGCCGGTCTTCAGCGACCCGCGCAGGTCCTTCTCGATCGACGAGGCGGCGGCAAGGGTCTTGCCGGCCTGGTCGTCGATGACCTGGGCATAGATCTGCTTCGAAGAGCGGAACACGGACAGGCGGACCCGGCCATAGCGGGCCTGGCTCAGCTTGTGGCGGAGACGTTCCTTGCGGCGCTCGCGCAACTCGTTGGTCTTGGTGGTCATCCCGGCCGTCCTTACTTCTTCTTGCCTTCTTTGCGCAGGAGGGTCTCGGTCTCGTACTTGATGCCCTTGCCCTTGAAGGGTTCAGGCTTCCGGTACCCGCGGATCTCCGCGGCGACCTGGCCAACGCGCTGCTTGTCGAAGCCGGTGATCGCGATCGAGGTCGGCTTCTCGCACTTGATCGTGATCCCCTCGGGGATCGGATAGCGCACCTCGTGGCTGTAGCCAAGGGTCAGCACCAGCTCCTTGCCCTGGACCGCGGCGCGGTAACCGACGCCGTTGATCTCGAGGTTGGTGGTGAAGCCCGTGCTGACGCCCACGACCATGTTGTTGATCAGGGTGCGGCTGGTGGCCCACATGGTCTGCGCCAGGCGCGACTGGCTCTTCGGCTCGACCTTGATCGCGCCGTCTTCCATCGAGACCTTGATCTCGTCGTTGACCGCGAGCTTGAGCTGACCGAGCTTGCCCTTGACCGAGACGGCCTGGCCCGACACCGAAGCGTCAACCCCAGCCGGAACCTTGACCGCGTGTTTGCCGATTCGTGACATCGCCGGTCTCCTCAGAACACGCGGGCGAGGATCTCGCCGCCGACATTGGCGGCGCGGGCCTCGACGTCCGACATCACGCCGCGCGGCGTCGACAGGATGGAGATGCCCAGCCCGTTATACACCTTCGGCAGGTCCTTGATGCCCGAATAGACACGGCGGCCCGGCTTCGACACGCGGTCGATGCGGCGGATCGCCGGCTGGCCCTCGGCATATTTCAGCTCGACCTTGGTGGCCGAGATGCCGGTGCTGACCTCATGGGTCTCGTAGCCGCGGATGTAGCCCTCGCGCTTCAGCACGTCGAGGACATTGGTGCGCAGCTTCGAGGCCGGGGTCTCGATCACGGCCTTGCCGGCACGCTGGCCATTGCGGATACGGGTGAGCAGATCGCCCAACGGATCACTTAGCGACATGGTCCGTACTCCTTACCAGCTCGACTTGGTCATGCCGGGGATCTGCCCGCGCGAGGCCAGCTCGCGCAGCGCGATACGGCTCAACTTGAAGCGCCGGTAGAAGGCCTTCGGGCGACCGGTCAGCTCGCACCGGTTGTGGATGCGCACCGGAGAGGAGTTCCGCGGCAGTTCCGCCAGCTTCAGGCGGGCAGCGAAACGGTCCTCCATCGGCAGGCTTTGGTCGTTGGCGATCGTCTTCAGGCGCTCGCGGCGGCCGGCAAATGCCTTCGCCAGCTTCTCGCGACGCTTGTTCTTCTCGACCGAGCTCTTCTTGGCCATGATCTATCCTTGCTCGTTCAGCTGACGAACGGGAAGTCGAAGGCCTTGAGAAGCGCACGCGCCTCCTCGTCGGTCTTCGCGCTCGTCACGATAACGATGTCCATTCCCCGCACCGTCTCGATCTTGTCGTAGTCGATCTCGGGGAACACGATCTGCTCCTTGATGCCGAGGGCGTAGTTGCCCCGGCCGTCGAAGGACTTCGCCGACAGGCCGCGGAAATCGCGGACCCGCGGCAGGGCGATGTTCACCAGGCGATCGAGGAATTCGTACATCCGATCGCTGCGCAGCGTCACCTTGGTGCCGATCGACATGCCTTCGCGCAGCTTGTAGACCGCGATCGACTTCCGGGCCTTGGTGACCACCGGCTTCTGGCCGGAGATCAGGGTCAGCTCGGCGACGGCCGCCTGGATCTTCTTGCTGTCGGCGACGGCATCGCCGACGCCCATGTTGATGATGATCTTCTCGATCCGCGGCACCTGCAGGTCGTTCGCATAGGCGAAGTCCTGCTTCAGCTTCGGCCGGATGACCTTGTCGTATTGGGTTTTGAGACGAGCCATGGCCATCCTCACCGATCAATCACTTCGCCGGAGGCCTTGGCGACCCGGACCTTGCGGCCGTCCTCGAGCGTCTTGAAGCCGACGCGGGTCGGCTTGCCGCTCTTCGGGTCGGCATGCGCAACGTTCGAGACGTGCAGCGCAGCCTCCTGCTCCACGATCCCGCCCTGCGTCTTCGCGGACTGGCGGGTGTGGCGCTTCACGATGTTCACGCCGCGGACGACGATGCGGTCGTCGGCCGGACGGACCTCGATGACCTCGCCCTTCTTGCCCTTGTCACGGCCGGCGAGGACGACGACCTGGTCGCCTTTCTTGATCTTCGCAGCCATCACAGCACCTCGGGGGCGAGCGAGATGATCTTCATGAACTTCTTGGCCCGCAGCTCGCGAGTCACCGGCCCGAAGATGCGGGTGCCGACCGGCTCGCCCTGCTTGTTGATCAGCACGGCCGCGTTGCGGTCGAACTTGATCGTCGAGCCATCCGGGCGGCGCAGTTCCTTGGCGGTCCGAACGATGACGGCGCGATGCACGTCACCCTTCTTCACGCGGCCCCGCGGAATCGCCTCCTTGATCGACACGACGATGACGTCGCCGACGGTGGCGGTCCGGCGGTGGGAACCGCCCAGCACCTTGATGCACATCACCCGACGAGCGCCTGAATTGTCGGCGACGTCCAGATTCGTCTGCATCTGAATCATGGTTTACGCTCCCGAAACAGCGGGGTCGGCGGAGGCGCCGATGGCGCTCGCCTCGGCCTCGGACAGGACGAGCCAGGACTTCCGCTTGCTGATCGGCCGGGTCTCGATGATCGAGACGCGATCGCCGACCTTGCAAACGTTGGCCTCGTCATGGGCGAGGTACCGCTTGGTCCGCTTGATGAACTTCTTGTAGACCGGGTGCATCAGGTTGCGTTCGACGAGGACCGTGACGGTCTTCTCAGTCTTGTCGGACACAACCGTCCCGATGAGCACGCGCCGCGGCATGGCTCACAATCCTCTTACTTGGCCAGCGCGGCATCCTTGCCGCGCTGGCCCATGACGGTCTTGATGCGCGCGATGTCGCGGCGCACGACGCGGACCCGCGCCGTGTTCTCGAGCTGGCCCGACGCGGCCTGGAAGCGCAGGTTGAACTGCTCCTTCTTCAGCGCGAGCAGATCGTCCTTCAGCTGGTCCGGCGTCTTGGCGCGGACGTCTTCGATATCCATGGTCAGACCTCCTCTCCAAGGCGGGCAATGAACTTGCAGGCGATCGGCAGCTTGGCGGCGGCCAGGGCGAAGGCTTCCTTCGCCAGGTCGCCGGGCACGCCGTCGAGCTCGAACATGACGCGGCCGGGCTTGACCTTGGCGGCCCAGAACTCCGGCGCGCCCTTGCCCGAACCCATGCGGACTTCGGCCGGCTTCGACGACACCGGCACGTCCGGGAAAATCCGGATCCAGACGCGGCCCTGACGCTTGATGTGGCGGGTGATCGCGCGGCGGGCCGCCTCGATCTGCCGCGCCGTCAGGCGGGCCGGCTCCTGCGCCTTCAGGCCGTAGGCGCCGAAGTTCAGCGTGGTGCCGCCCTTCGCAACGCCGTGGATCCGGCCCTTGTGCTGCTTGCGGTACTTGGTGCGCTTGGGACTCAGCATGATCCTCAGCCCTCCCGACCGCGATCGCGGCCACGACGGTCGTCACGACGATCGCCACGCTCCGGCCGGGCCGAAGACGGGCCGGCGGCCGCCTCGGCCGCCCGCTTGTCCTGGGCCATCGGGTCATGGGCGAGGATCTCGCCCTTGAACACCCAGACCTTGACGCCGCAGGTGCCGTAGGTGGTCTTCGCCGTCGCCGTGCCGTAGTCGACATCGGCGCGCAGCGTGTGCAGGGGCACGCGGCCCTCGCGATACCACTCGGTGCGGGCGATCTCGGCGCCGCCGAGGCGGCCGCCGCAGTTGATCCGGATGCCCTGGGCGCCCAGGCGCATCGCATTCTGCACCGCGCGCTTCATGGCGCGGCGGAAGGCGACGCGGCGCTCCAGCTGGCTGGCGATGTTCTCGGCGACCAGCTTGGCGTCGATCTCCGGCTTGCGGATCTCGACGATGTTCAGGCTGACCTCGCTGCCGGCCATCTTCGCCAGCTCCTGGCGGAGCTTCTCGATGTCGGCGCCCTTCTTGCCGATCACCACGCCCGGACGGGCGGTGTAGACCGTGACGCGCGCCTTCTTCGCCGGCCGCTCGATGACGATGCGGCTGATGCCCGCCTGGGCCAGTCGCTTCTCAAGGAACTCGCGGATCTTGAGATCGGCGTGCAGCAGGCCGGCATAGTCCTTGGTCGCGAACCAGCGCGAATCCCAGGTCCGGTTGATGCCGACCCGCAGGCCGATCGGATTGACTTTCTGACCCATTACGCCGTCTCCCGCCGCTCGCGGACGATGACCGTGAGGTTCGACCAGAGCTTCTCGATGCGGGACGCACGACCGCGGGCGCGGGCATGGAACCGCTTCATGACGATCTGCCGCCCGACATAGGCCTCGGCCACGTAGAGCCGATCGACGTCCAGCTGATGATTGTTCTCGGCATTGGCGATCGCCGACTGCAGCACCTTCTTCACGTCGTCGGCGATGCGACGGCGGGAGAAAGTGAGCTCGGCCAGCGCCTTGGCCGCATCCTTGCCTCGGATCGACTGAGCGACGAGGTTCAGCTTGCGGGGGCTGGTGCGCAGCGTCTTCGCGAACGCGCGCGCCTCATTCTCCGCAAGGCGAGGGGGGTTCTTCTCCTGTCCCATCGCTTACTTCCTCTTCGACTTCTTGTCCGACGCGTGGCCGTAGTACGTCCGCGTCGGCGAGAACTCACCGAACTTGTGGCCGACCATGTTCTCGTTGACCACCACCGGCAGGAACTTCTGCCCGTTGTAGACACCGAAGGTCAGGCCGACGAACTGCGGCAGGATGGTCGAGCGACGCGACCAGATCTTGATGATCTCGTTCCGGCCCGACGAGCGCGACTTGTCTGCCTTCTTGAGCAGATAGCCGTCGACGAACGGGCCCTTCCAAACGGAGCGTGCCACCGTCGCTCTCCCTTACTTCTTGCGACGGCGGATAATGAGCTTATCCGTCGCCTTGTTGCTGCGGGTCTTGCGGCCCTTGGTCGGCTTGCCCCACGGGGTGACCGGATGACGGCCGCCCGAGGTGCGGCCTTCACCACCACCATGCGGGTGGTCGACCGGGTTCATGGCGACGCCGCGGGTGACCGGCTTCTTGCCGAGCCAGCGGTTCCGGCCGGCCTTGCCGATCGAGATGTTCGACTGGTCCGGGTTCGAGACCGCGCCGACGGTGGCGAAGCACTCGCCGCGCACGATGCGCAGCTCGCCCGAGGCCAGCTTCAGCTGGGCATAGCCCATGTCGCGGCCGACGAGCTGGGCGTAGGTGCCGGCGGAACGCGCCAGCTGGCCGCCCTTGCCGGCCTTCAGCTCGACATTGTGGACGATCGTGCCGACCGGCATGCTGCGCAGCGGCATGGCGTTGCCGGGCTTGATGTCGACCTTCTCGCCGGAGACGATCTTGTCGCCCGCAGCCAGGCGCTGCGGCGCCAGGATGTAGGCCTGCTCGCCGTCCTCATAGGTGACGAGGGCGATGAAGGCGGTCCGGTTCGGATCGTACTCCAGCCGCTCCACCGTGCCGACGACGCCAAGCTTGCGGCGCTTGAAGTCGATGATCCGGTAGGTGCGCTTGTGCCCGCCGCCCTGGTGGAAGGCGGTGATGCGGCCGGTGTTGTTGCGGCCACCCTTCTTGGTCAGGCCCTCGGTCAGCGTCTTGACCGGCTTGCCCTTCCACAGGCCCGAGCGATCCACCTGGACCAGCTGGCGCAGGCCTGGGGTGATGGGATTGAATGTCTTCAAGGCCATCGGATCAAACCCCCGTGGTCACGTCGATCTGCTGCCCTTCGGCGAGCGTCACGACGGCCTTCTTCACATCCGAACGCTTGCCCGGGACACCCCGGAAGCGCTTGGTCTTGCCCTTGACGATCAGCGTGTTCACCGCGGTGACCTTGACACCGAACACACCCTCGACCGCGCCGCGGATCTCGGGCTTGGTGGCGTCGAGCGGCACCTTGAACACGACCTGGTTGTGGCCGGCGGCGAGCGTCGCCTTCTCGGTGATCACCGGCGCACGGATGATGTCGTACATCCGCGGGGTGACGTTGGCCTCGGCCTTCTTCTTGCGAGAGCGGATCATTTCAGGCGGGCCTCGAGCTGCTCGACCGCCTGGCGCGACAACACGAGGGTGTCACGGCGCAGGATGTCGTAGACGTTGGCGCCCTGGCTGGGCAGAACGTCGATGGACGGCAGGTTCCGCGCGGCGAGGGCGAAGTTCGTGTCGATCTGCTCGCCGGCCAGGATCAGCGCGGAGTCGAGACCCAGCGCAGTCAGCTTGGCGGCGAGGCCCTTGGTCTTGTGGCTGTCGGCCACGACCGCATCGACCACGACCAGCTTGCCGTCGGCCGCCTTGGAGGACAGCGCGTGGCGCAGGGCCAGCTTGCGGACCTTCTTCGGCAGGTCGTGCGCATGGCTGCGGACGACCGGCCCGAAGATCCGGGCGCCGCCGCGGAACTGCGGCGACCGCGTCGAGCCCTGGCGGGCGTGACCCGTGCCCTTCTGCTTGTAGGGCTTCTTGGTCGTGCCGCTGATCTCGCTGATGCCCTTGGTCTTGTGGTTGCCGGAGCGGCGCTTGGCCAGCTGCCAGTTCACCATGCGGGCGAGCAGATCGGTGCGGACCTCGAGACCGAACACGGAATCGTCGAGATCGATCTCACCGGCGCTGGTGTTGTCGAACGTCTTGACGGCGATCTTCATCGCTTAGCCCTCCTGGCCGGCGTTGTCGGCCCCAGAAGCCTCAACGGCTCCGGCCTCGACAGCAGCCGTCTCGGCGGCAGCCTTGCGGACCGCACCCGGGAACGGGACGTCCTTCGGCGCCGGCCGCTTGGCCGCGTCGCGGATCAGCACCCAGCCGCCCTCGGCGCCCGGGACCGCACCCTTGACCATGATCAGGCCGCGCTCGACATCGGTGGTGACGACGGTGAGGTTCTGCACCGTCACCCGCTCGGCACCGAGATGGCCGGCCATCTTCTTGTTCTTGAACACCTTGCCGGGGTCCTGCCGCTGGCCGGTCGAACCATGCGACCGGTGCGAGACGGACACGCCGTGCGAGGCGCGCAGGCCAGCGAAGTTCCAGCGCTTCATGACGCCGGCGAAGCCCTTGCCGATCGAGGTGCCGGTGACGTCGACGATCTGGCCGGCCACGAAATGGTCGGCGGTCAGCTCGTCACCGACGGTCAGCAGCGCGTCGGTGCTGACACGGAACTCGACCAGCTTCTTCTTCGGCTCGACCTCGGCCTTGGCGTAGTGGCCGCGAACCGCCTTGGAGACGTTCTTGACCTTGGCCTTGCCGGCACCGAGCTGCACCGCGGTGTAGCCGTCGGTCTCCTCGGTCTTCACCGCGACGACCTGGACGCCGTCGAGCTTGAGGACCGTGACCGGGACGTGCTGGCCTTCGGCGTCGAAAATTCGTGTCATGCCCAGCTTCTGGGCGATCAATCCGGAGCGCATCGTCACCGCCTCAGAGCTTGATCTCGACATCGACACCGGCCGCAAGGTCGAGCTTCATCAAAGCATCGACGGTCTGCGGCGTCGGGTCGACGATGTCGAGCAGACGCTTGTGGGTGCGGATCTCGAACTGCTCGCGCGACTTCTTGTCGACATGCGGCGAGCGGTTGACGGTGTAGCGCTCGATGTTCGTCGGCAGCGGGATCGGCCCACGCACCCGAGCACCGGTCCGCTTCGCGGTGTTGACGATCTCGCTGGTCGACTGGTCGAGCACGCGATGATCGAACGCCTTGAGGCGGATACGGATGTTCTGACTGTCCATCGTTCTGTATCCGAGTGTTCTTGCCGAGAGGTGGAAAACCGGCTCATTCCGGCCCCCACGTCGCGAACAGTCCAAAAAAAAACTCACCCAAGCCGCGAGGGGGCTCGGGTGAGGCGCGTTTCATAACCGAGCCCGCCCCGAATGTCACGCCCGGAATGCCGGTTGTGACGCTTTCGTGATCGGGCCCGCCATGCGCGAGGCTCAAGGCTTGTCGCCCGTCGCCCCTCTCATCCCGGGCCGCCCTTTCCGTGCCGCCTTGCGGCGGGGAACGGAGGTACGGTCCTTGGTCCTTCACGAGCCGGGAGCCGAAGCCCCCGCCCCATGATCCTTCAAGCCATCATCACTTGATGATGGAGGCGACGACGCCGGCGCCGACGGTGCGGCCGCCTTCGCGGATGGCGAAGCGCAGCCCCTCATCCATGGCGATCGGCGCGATCAGCGTGACCTTCATCGAGATGTTGTCGCCCGGCATCACCATCTCAGTGCCTTCCGGCAGCTCCACCACCCCGGTCACATCCGTCGTCCGGAAGTAGAACTGCGGACGGTAGTTGGTGAAGAACGGCGTGTGACGGCCGCCCTCTTCCTTCGTCAGGATGTACGCCTCGGCCTTGAACTCGGTGTGCGGCGTGATCGAGCCCGGCTTCGCCAGAACCTGGCCGCGCTCGACCTCCTCGCGCTTGGTGCCGCGCAGCAGCGCGCCGACATTGTCGCCCGCCTCGCCCTGGTCCAACAGCTTGCGGAACATCTCGACGCCGGTGCAGGTCGTCTTCACCGTCGGCTTCAGGCCGACGATCTCGATTTCCTCACCGACCTTCACGATGCCGCGCTCGATCCGGCCCGTCACCACCGTGCCGCGGCCCGAGATCGAGAACACGTCCTCGATCGGCATCAGGAACGGCTTGTCCTTCGGACGCTCCGGCTGCGGGATGTACGCGTCCACCTTCGCCATCAGCTCCAGGATCGCGTCGTGGCCCAGCTTCTTGTCGCCGTCCTCCAGCGCCACCAGCGCCGAGCCCGGGATGATCGGAATGTCGTCGCCAGGGAAGTCGTAGCTCGACAGCAGCTCGCGGACCTCGAGCTCGACCAGCTCCAGCAGCTCCGGATCGTCGACCATGTCGACCTTGTTCAGGAACACCACCAGCGCCGGAACGCCGACCTGGCGCGCCAGCAGGATGTGCTCACGGGTCTGCGGCATCGGGCCGTCCGCCGCCGACACCACCAGGATCGCCCCGTCCATCTGCGCCGCGCCCGTGATCATGTTCTTCACGTAGTCGGCGTGGCCCGGGCAATCCACATGCGCGTAGTGGCGGTTCTTCGTCTCGTATTCCACATGCGCCGTCGAGATCGTGATCCCGCGCGCCTTCTCTTCCGGCGCCTTGTCGATCTGGTCGTACGCCGTGTACGTCGCCCCGCCCGACTCCGCCAACACCTTCGTGATCGCCGCCGTCAGCGACGTCTTGCCATGGTCCACGTGACCGATCGTGCCGATGTTGCAGTGCGGCTTCGTCCGCTCAAACTTCGCCTTCGCCATTCTCTCGAAACCCTAATTCGTTCGCGGTTGGGACCTGTGTGTCCCGGATGGAGCGGGTGAAGGGAATCGAACCCTCGTATTCAGCTTGGAAGGCTGCTGCTCTACCATTGAGCTACACCCGCCCGGAAGTCCGGGACGCGCCATGTCCTCGACCGTGACATCGAAGCCAAGCGGGCCTTGGTGGAGGGGGCTGGATTCGAACCAGCGTACGCTATGCGGGCAGATTTACAGTCTGCTGCCTTTAACCACTCGGCCACCCCTCCAAAGGGCTTCGCCGCACGGCTCGGCGAATGGCGGGGCGGAATATCGACATCCCGGCGCGGAAGTCAAGCATGCGTGATGCGAAAATCGTAATCTTGACCCCGCCCGCCTCACAGCGCACAGGACGGCGATGACCCGCACACCCCAGAACCGCCCGCCCCGCGCCGCCCCGTCCCACGCGCCGCGACCCACCCCGCACCAGGGGCCCCACCAGGGCCAGCGCCCGGATCAGCGCGGCCCCGGCGGCCGTGCCCCCGACGGACGGCCGCCGGCGCGCGAGCCCGACCGCTACCTCTACGGCGTCCACGCCGCCGTCGCCGCGATCCTGAATCCGGAGCGGGAGATCACCCGGGTGCAATGCACCGAGGCCGGGCTGGCGAATCTGTCCGACGCCCTGGCGCAGGCGGCCGAGGCCGGCATCGACCGCCCGGCGCCGGAGATCGTCGACCGCGCCCTGATGGACCGTTTCCTCAAGGGGGCCGTGCACCAGGGCATCGCGCTCGAGGTCAAGCCGCTGGACGCGCCGGACATCGACGATCTCGGCCGCGAGGCGGAGCTGCGCGAAACCACGCAGAAGCGTAGCGTGGTGGTGGTGCTGGACCAGGTGACCGACCCGCACAATATCGGCGCCATCCTGCGCTCCGCCGCGGCCTTCGGGGCGCTGGCCGTGATCGTCACCGACCGCAACACGCCCGAGGTCACCGGCGTGCTGGCCAAGGCGGCGTCGGGCGCAGTCGAGCACGTGCCGCTGACCCGGGTGAAGAACCTGGCCCGGGCCCTCGAATCGCTCGGCGAATGGGGCTTCCGCCGGATCGGCCTGGCCGAGGAGGGCGAGGCGACCCTGGCCGAGGCGATGCAGGGCGATCGGGTGGCGCTGGTGCTGGGGGCCGAGGGCGAGGGCCTGCGCCACCTGACGCGCGAGACCTGCGACGTCCTGGCCCGGCTCTCGACCCAGGGCCCGATCGGCAGCCTGAACGTCTCCAACGCGGCTGCGATTGCGCTGTACGAGGCGGCAAGGGGGAGTTGACGGAGGAGATCATGGCCCGGAAGGCCTTCGACAAGATCATGGCGGGGCTGGAGGATGCGAAGGCGATCGCTGCGGGCACCGCCGATCCTGCTGACCACCGCGTCCATTCTCCAGGCAGAGTCGACGCGGGGATCATCCGCAAGCAGGATAAGCTGGGCCAAAGGGGGCCAGATGATGGACGATCTCACCATCGTCGCAATCCGGCGCCGGATTGCGACGAAAATCACTGATCTCGACGGGTTCTCGCCAGCGCGGTTGCAACCAGCCGACCCGAACGATATTGCCGATGACGAAAGACAGCTCGGCTTCTCGTTTCCGCCGCTGCTGAAGCGCATCTACACGGAAATCGGGAACGGAGGCTTCGGACCTGGCTATGGGCTGATCGGCCTGACGAACGGCGTGCCGGACGACACGGGCAAGACCGGGCCTGCCATCTACCGGCAGCTCCGAGACGGCGCCTCAGAGGACCCCTTTTGCGAATGGCCGGAAAGGCTCCTGCCGATCTGCCATTGGGGATGCGCCATTCTGTCGTGTGTCGACTGTTCCGATCCGAACTTCCGGGTGCAGATTTTCGATCCGAACGTACATGACGGCGACGATTGGGCTGATGCGTTCTTCGAGGAATCGCCCAGTTTCGAAGAGTGGATAGGAGCCTGGGCCTCCGGCGTCGATCTATCGAAGCTGATGTATGGCGAGCAGGGGCACATCACCCAGCTTCTGGCAGCCCGAAATTCGATTCCCTAAGTCAGCACACGACCCCAGCGTGGCGAATCAGACCAACCTCTTCTTCGTAAAAGCTCTGCCGGAGTGCGATTTGAGGTACTTCTCAAACGCCAGGGCTTTGAGCTTATCCGGAAAAGCGCAGTACCAGACCAACTCCCAGGGCTTGAACTTGGCTGTGTGGGTGGATTTGCCTGCGTTGTGATCGGCGATCCGCTGTTTCAGATCAGCGGAGGCACCAACGTACTCCTGGTCGGGAGAGGCCGTGCTTCGGATGATGTAGACGTACCACACGGCGCCAGTCCGTCTTCGCTTCCGCTGCGCTCCAGCTACGCCGGACACTGCTTCGCCCTAACGGTTTCGGCGTGGCTGCGCCACGCGAAGCCCGTAAGGGCGAAGCGTGGTGGGCCCGGCAGGATTCGAACCTGCGACAACACCGTTATGAGCGGCGGGTTCTAACCGCTGAACTACAGGCCCGTCCGGCGCCCTTCTAGCAAGCGGCGCCGGCGCGGGGAAGTCGGTTGCGGCGCCCGGCGTGGGCCGTCCGGGCGCCGCGACCCGGTTACTGGGCCTTCTGGCCGCCGCCCATCATCTGCTTGATGATGCCGACGATGACCATCAGGACGCCGCCGCCGACGCCGCCACCGACGATGTGGCCGATGATCGAGCCGATGTCGAGGCTGCCGCTGGCGGCCGCCGCGCCGAGGCTGGGGACGATCGCCCCCAGGATCTGGCCGCCGATGCCGCCGCCGACGATGCCGGCGACCGAGTTCCAGAGAGTGCCGAGATTGTATTGCTTGAGCGCGGCGCCGGCCACATTGCCGCCGACCGCACCTGCCACGAGCTGGATGATCAAGGTCACGATGTCCATCAGATCTCCTTCCGATCGATGGAGCGCCGTCGGGCGGTGCGGCGCAAAGGCAACCGACTCGCCGAATCATCGGCACCGCACAAATAATGATGCGCCTCGACTCGCCTCTTCTCAAGAGATATTTGGGAACGGACGGAGACCGTTTCCCTGCATCCGAAGAACCCACCGTGTCGTCGGCAGGCGATTTCGACGGTTCTATTGTCGGATTTACAGCCTCGTTACAGAGTCGGACGGTATCGGTTCAGACTCGGGACGGAAGTCCATAGCCGGGTCGGATGAGGGATAAATCACATAATAATTTTGATATATAACATATAACACAAACTAATTGGATTGATATTTCCAGCTTTCCCCCAAATCTTCGTCCTATTGCCGCCCAGCCAGAGACCGCCACCATGCGCCCCAGCCTTTCCCTCCTCGCCGCCGCCGCGACGCTGCTCGCTTTGGCCGCCCCAACGGCGCAGGCCGAGACCGAGACGCTGCGGATCGCGCAGCAATTCGGCATCTCCTACCTGCCGATGATCGTGGCCAAGCAGCAGAAGCTGATCGAGGCCGCGGTCGCCGAGGCCGGGCTGCCGGCGCCGGAGATCGAGTGGATCCAGGTCAGCGGCGGCGCGGCGATGAACGAGGCGCTGCTGTCCGGCAGCCTGGACGTGGCCGCGGCCGGGGCGCCGCCGGCGATCACGCTGTGGGCCAAGACCCGCGGGTCGATCGACGTCAAGGGCATCGCCGCGCTGGGCTCGATGCCGATCTACCTGACCACCAGCAACCCGCAGGTGAAGACGCTGGCCGACTTCACCGACCAGGACCGGATCGCGCTGCCGGCGGTGAAGGTCGGGTTCCAGGCGGTGCTGCTGCAGATGGCGGCGGCCCAGGCCTTCGGCGAGGACCAGGCGACGAAGCTGGACGACCTGACCGTCAGCATGGCGCATCCGGACGCAACTGCGGCCCTTCTCTCCGGCGGCTCCGAGGTCACCGCCAATTTCGGCGCCCCGCCGTTCCAGAACCAGCAGCTGCAGGACCCGAAGATCCACCGGGTGCTGAGCAGCTTCGACGTGCTGGGCGGACCGCACACCTTCAACGTGATCTACGCCACCGGCGCCTTCTATGCCGAGAACCCGAAGACCGTGGCGGCGATCGTCACCGCGCTGGACCGCGCCGACCAGTTCATCCAGGCCCACCCGGCCGAGGCAGCGAAGCTGTACATCGCGGCCGAATCGTCGAAGCTGCCGGAGCCCTTCGTCGAGGCGCTGATCACCGCCGCGGACACGCGCTACACCGTGGCGCCCGAAAACATCCTGAAATTCGTCGAATTCCAACACCGCATCGGCCAGATCAAGACCACCACATCGGATTGGCGCGACCTGTTCTTCCCGCCGCTGCACGACCGGCAGGGCAGTTGAGATGGCGGCCCCTGCCCTCGCCCTGGTTCCCGAACTGGCTGCGGCACCGGCGCTGCGGGTGGAGGGCGTCACCCTGTCCTATGCCGTCGACGGCCGGACCGTGACCGCGGTCGAGGATGTCAGCCTGGACATCCGCCGCGGCGAGCGGCTGGTGCTGCTGGGCCCGTCCGGCTGCGGCAAATCGAGCCTGCTGAAGAGCATCGGCGGCTTCCTGCCGCCCGCGTCCGGCCGGGTGCTGCTGGACGGGCGGCCGGTGTCGCGCCCCGGACCCGACCGGATGATGGTGCTGCAGGATTTCGAGCAGCTGCTGCCCTGGCTGACGGTGCGGCGCAACCTGGTCGCGGCCCTGTCCTGGGCCAGGCGCACCCGCCGGGCCGAGGCGGAGGCGACCGCCGACGACATGCTGCAGCGCGTCGGCCTGGCGCGGGTGGCCGACCAGTATCCGAACACGCTGTCGGGCGGGATGAAGCAGCGCGTCGCCATCGCCCGCGCTTTGGCGCTGCGGCCCGAGGTGCTGCTGATGGACGAGCCCTTCGCCGCGCTGGACGCCATGACCCGGCGCCGGATGCAGGAGGAGTTGCTGGCGCTGTGCGAGGAGACCGGCGTTACCACCCTGTTCGTCACCCATGCGATCGACGAGGCGATCGTGGTCGGCAGCCGGATCGTGGTGATGACCGCGCATCCCGGCCGGATCCGCGCCGTGATCGACCTGCCGGGCGGCCGCGGACCCGACCGGGGCGACCCGGCCTTCGCCGCGCTGGAGGCCCGGATCGGCGGGCTGATCGCCGACCAGATCGGCTACTCGGAGACGGCCGATGGTTGACTATCAGGGCCTGCTGCAGGCCGGGTCGCCGCTGCGACCGGCCAAGGCCGAGGCGCCCGCGCGGCGATGGATCGGCACCGGGCCCTGGCGCCGGCTGCTGATCCTGGCGGCGCTGGCGGCGGTGTGGGAGATCACGGCGCGGATCGTCGGCAGCCCGCTGCTGCTGCCCGGCTTCCTGACCACCCTTGCCGCCTTCGGCCAGGGCGTGGCCAGCGGCGAGCTGCCGCTGCGCACCCTGGCCTCGCTGCAGGTGCTGGTGGCGGGCTACGCCATCGGCGTGGTCGCCGCGGCGATCCTGGCCGGGCTGGCCACCGCCAGCCGCCTCGGCGCCGAGCTGCTGTCGACCCTGACCGCGATGTTCAACCCGCTGCCGGCGATCGCGCTGTTGCCGATCGCCCTTCTGTGGTTCGGCCTGGGCACGCCCAGCCTGCTGTTCGTGATCGTCCATTCGGTGCTGTGGCCGCTGGCGCTGGCCGCCCATTCCGGCTTCCGCGCCGTGCCGCGGCCGCTGGCCATGGTCGGGCAGAATCTCGGACTCGGCGGCGCCGCCTATGTCGTCCGCATCCTGGTGCCGGCCGCCTTCCCGGCGATCCTGGCCGGGCTCAAGATCGGCTGGGCCTTCGCCTGGCGCACCCTGATCGCCGCCGAGCTGGTGTTCGGCGTCTCCTCCCGCTCCGGCGGGCTCGGCTGGTTCATCTACGTCAACCGCAACCAGCTGGAGACGGCCAACGTCTTCGCCGGCCTGCTGACCATCATCCTGATCGGCCTGCTGGTCGAAAGCCTCTTGTTCCGCACCCTGTCCCGGCTCACCGTCGAGCGCTGGGGCACGCAGAACCCCTGATCGACGGAAACGGAAACGCCGCCATGTCCTTCACCACCCGTCCTTTGTCCGAGCTGCTGGGCCTCGAGATCTCCGGGCTCGACCTCGCCGCCCCGCCGGACGACGCCACCTTCGCCCGGGTCAAGTCGCTGTTCGAGGCCAATTCGGTCGTGGTGTTCCGCGACCAGCGCTTCACGCCGCAGCAGCACATCGATTTCAGCCGCCGCTTCGGCGAGCTGGAGATCCATGTGCAGCACCATTTCCACCTGGCCGGGCACCCGGAGATCCTGATCGTCTCGAACGAAACGCGGGAGGACGGCACGCCGCTGGGCCTGGCCGATGCCGGCCGCTACTGGCATTCCGACCTGTCCTACAAGGCGGAGCCGAGCCTGGGGTCGCTGCTGCATGCCCAGACCCTGCCGCCGGTCGAGGGCGACACCCTGTTCGTCAGCATGGCCGCCGCCTATGACGCGCTGGACGATGCGATCAAGACGCAGATCGAGACCCTCACGGCCGTGCACGACTACACCGCCCGCAACGTGGCGCAGCAGGCCAAGAGCTCGCTGCGGCCGGGTCTGACCGCGGACCAGGCGAAGTCGGTGCCGCCGGTGACCCATCCGGTGGTGCGGGTGCATCCGGCCACCGGCCGCAAGGCGCTGTTCGTCAACGAGGGCTTCACCACCCATATCGTCGAGCTGGAGCGGCCGCAGAGCGACGCGTTGCTGCGCCGCCTGTTCGCGCACATGACCCAGCCGCAGTTCCAGTACCGGCACCGCTGGCAGGCGCACGACCTGGTGTTCTGGGACAACCGCGCCACCATCCACCTGGCCACCGGCTGCCCGCCGCATCTGGCCCGCACCCTGTACCGCACCACGGTAAAGGGCGACCGCCCGATCGGCCCGCGCGACCGGGCGGCGGCCTGAAGACGGCTGCGCCGTCCCCGCGGCAGGACGGGGACGGCGCGCCGGGCACTCACGCCGGCTGCAACTGCCGGCTCTGCCGTGACGGCAAGGGCGGGAAGGCCAGCGCGATGACGACGGCCGCGAGCCCGATGCCGAACGACCCGATGAACAGCCAGTTGTAGACGCTGAAGGTGTCGAACACCCAGCCGCCGGCCAGCGGCCCCAGCGCCATGCCGATGCTGGAGGCCATGGTCACTGCACCGAACACGGTGCCCATCGCGGCCTGGCCGAAATACTCGCGCGCCAGCACGGCGTAGAGCGGCATCACGCCGCCATAGGCGGTGCCGAAGATCACGGCCAGCAGGTAGAACTCGCCGAGATTGGCGACGAACAGATAGGCGCCGATGACGACCGCCTGCACCAGCAGCCCTGCCACCAGCACGCGCTTGACGCCGAGGCGGTCGGCCAGGACGCCGAGCAGCAGGCGCCCGCCGAGGCCGGCCAGCCCCTCGACACTGTAGATGGTGACGGCGGCCAGCGGCGCGACGCCGCAGGTGATGGCATAGCTGACCATGTGGAAGATCGGCCCGGAATGGGCGGCGCAGCACAGGAAGAAGGTCGCCGCCAGGACCGCGAATTGCGGCGTGCGGAAGGCGCTGCCCGCCGACATGTCGCCGATTTCGCCGGACGGCGCCGGGGCCTCGGCGCCGCCAGCCGCGACCGGTGGCCGACGCACCAGCAGCCCGGCCGGCAGCAGCAGGACCCACGCGGCGATGCCGATGACCAGCATCGCCGTCCGCCAGTCATAGGCCGCCACCAGCCAGGCGGCGAAGGGCGAGACGGTCATCGGCGCCACGCCGATGCCCGCCGACACCAGCGACACGGCCAAAGCGCGATGGGTGTCGAACCAGGCGGTGGCGGCGGCCACCATCGGCGCGAAGAAGGCCCCGGCCGCCAGCCCGACCAGCGTGCCGTAGATCAGCTGGAACGAAGCGAGCGTGGTGGCCTGGCTGGCCAGGACCAGCGCCAGCCCCAGCAGCGCCGCGCCGCTGAGCACCACGATCCGGGCGCCGATGCGGTCGCTGATTGCGCCCCAGGCGAAGCCGGCGGCGCCCATGACCAGGAAGTTGAGGGTCATGGCGCTGGAGATGCCGGCCCGGCTCCAGCCGGTGTCGGCCGCCATCGGCTGCAGGAAGATCGCCAGCGAGAACATCGCGCCGATGCCGACGCAGGTCATGAGCGCGCCGACACCGATGATGACCCAGCGATAGGAATTGTCCGTCCGCGGCTGCAACATAGGGGCCTCTTCCGCATGGCGCCGGATCGCTTCCGGAGGGGACCATCCCGCCCCGGAGCGCCGGCTCTCATGCTGAAGACGAACGGGCCGGCCGGGAATCGACATTCCAGCCGAAAAATTTTACCTTCCGGTAAAGCATCCCCGCGAGGCATGGCGCCCCGCGGAAGACGTCACGCCCGGATCTCAGCCCTCCAGGCGAGCATAGGACGCGGCCGTCGCCTTGGCGCCGTGGCGGTACAGGGCGTCGAGGGCGCGCGTCACCGTGGCGCGGAACTGCGGGTGTTCGGCCAAGTCGTCGCCGAACACGGCGCGGACGCCGAGCAGCGCCGGCGCCAGGTGCTCCGCCACCGGCCCAGCCCTGCGCGCGATCGCGGCGAGGTCGGCGGCCAGCGGGTCGCGGACGTCGATCGGCTTGCCGGCCTCGTCGGTGCCGGCCACGTAGCGCATCCAGGCGGCGACGCCGAGGGCATGGCGGTCGACCGGCAGGCCGCGCGCCAGCCGGTCGCGCACGGTGCCGAGCAGCCGCTGCGGCAGCTTCTGCGTCCCGTCCATGGCGATCTGCCAAGTGCGGTGCTTCAGCGCCGTGTTGCGGAAGCGGTCGATCAGCGAGCGCCTGTAGCCCGCGACATCGGCGCCGGGCGGCAGGGTCAGGGTCGGGGTGGAATCGGCCATCAGCGCCTCGACGAAGGCGGCGATGCCCGGCTCCGCCATCGCGGAGGCAACCGTCTCGCAGCCGGAGAGGTAGCCGAGATAGGCCAGCGAGGAGTGGCTGCCGTTGAGCAGCCGCAGCTTCATCGTCTCATAGGGCGCGACCTCCGACACCAGCGTCGCCCCCGCCGCCTCCCAGGCCGGGCGGCCGGACAGGAAGCGGTCCTCGATCACCCATTGCAGGAAGGGCTCGGTGACGATCGGCCAGGCATCCTCGACCCCGAGTGCTGTGGCGATCCGGCCGCGATCCTCGTCGGTGGTGGCCGGCACGATCCGGTCGACCATGGTCTCGGGGCAGGCGATCTCGCCCTCGACATAGGCGCCGAGATCGGGCGAGACCAGCGCGGCGAAGCGCGACAGGATGCGATGCAGGGTGCGGCCATTGGCCGGCAGGTTGTCGCAGCACAGCGGGGTGAAGGGCGCCAGCCCCTCTACCCGGCGGCGGGCGATCGCCCGGGCCAGGATGCCGATGGCCGACCGCGGCGCCTCGGGATGGGCCAGGTCGTGGACGATGTCGGGATGGCTCTCGTCCAGCCGGCCGGTGGCCGGGTCGTGGCAGTAACCCTTCTCGGTCACGGTCAGGCTGGCGATGGCAACCGAGGGCCGGCACAGCGCGTCGAGCAGCGCGGCGGGCGATTCCGGCGCCACCAGCACGTCGCGGACGGCGCCGATGACGCGCAGCGCCTCGCCGTCGCTGTCGCGCACCGACAGGGTGTAGAGCCCGTCCTGCGGCACCAGCGCGTCGCGCGTGTCCGGGCTGCGCAGGCTGGCGCCGAGGATGCCCCAGCGCCGATCGCCGGCCGCCAGCACGTCGTCGGTGCAGACCGCCTGATGGGCGCGGTGGAAGGCGCCGATGCCGAGATGGACGATGCCGGTGGCGACCGCATCGCGGTCATAGCCCGGCCGCGCCACTGATGCCGGCAGCCCGGCCAGGGCAGCCGTCCCGAGCCGCCGCGAGGATTGGGTCATGCGCCGCGCCCCTTGCGGCCGGAATGATCACAAAGCATCGACGGCGCCCTCTCCCTGATCTTGTCTTCCCTGCGGTAGCGCCGATCGATGCCGGACACAACCTTTCGAATCCCGCTGCGATCCTAGTATGGCAGTTTGAAAGACAGCAATGTCCGCTCAGTGCCAGGCCCAAACGAAAACGGGCAGCCCGAAGACTGCCCGTTCATAGCCGGAACTCGCGTTCGCTCAGGTATCGAGGAAGCTGCGCAGCTTGCGGCTGCGGCTCGGGTGCTTCAGCTTGCGCAGCGCCTTCGCCTCGATCTGGCGGATGCGCTCGCGCGTCACCGAGAACTGCTGGCCGACCTCCTCGAGGGTGTGGTCGGTGTTCATGCCGATGCCGAAGCGCATGCGCAGCACCCGCTCCTCGCGCGGCGTCAGCGAGGCCAGGACGCGCGTGGTGGTCTCGCGCAGATTGGCCTGGATCGCGGCGTCGAGCGGCTGGACCGCGTTCTTGTCCTCGATGAAGTCGCCGAGATGGCTGTCCTCCTCGTCGCCGATCGGCGTCTCGAGGCTGATCGGCTCCTTGGCAATTTTGAGGACCTTGCGCACCTTCTCCAGCGGCATCAGCAGGCGCTCGGCCAGCTCCTCCGGGGTCGGCTCGCGGCCGATCTCGTGCAGCATCTGCCGGCTGGTGCGAACCAGCTTGTTGATCGTCTCGATCATGTGCACCGGGATGCGGATGGTCCGCGCCTGGTCGGCGATCGAGCGGGTGATCGCCTGCCGGATCCACCAGGTGGCATAGGTCGAGAACTTGTAGCCGCGGCGGTACTCGAACTTGTCGACCGCCTTCATCAGCCCGATGTTGCCCTCCTGGATCAGGTCCAGGAACTGCAGCCCGCGGTTGGTGTACTTCTTGGCGATCGAGATCACCAGGCGGAGATTGGCCTCGACCATCTCCTTCTTGGCGCGCCCGGCCTCCTTCTCGCCCTTCTGCACGGTCGAGACAATGCGGCGGTACTCCGAGATCGGCAGGCCGACCTCGTCCGAGATCTGGCTGATCTGGCCGCGCACCCGCTGAGCCCCGGTGCCGTTCTTCTCGGCGAACTTGGCCCATTTCTTGTCGAGGCCGCGCACCCGCTCGATCCAGCTCGGGTCGAGCTCGTGGCCAAAATAGTTCTGCAGGAAGGATTCGCGGCTGACCCCGCCCTCGACGACCAGGCGCATGAGCTGGCCTTCCAGCCCCATCAGCTTGCGGTTCTGGGCGTAGAGCTGCTCGACCAGCTGCTCGATCCGGACATTGTTGAGGTGCACGCCGTCCATCAGGCGGACCATGTCCTCCTTCAGCTTGTCGTACTTGGCATCGGCCTGCTTGGAGATCGCCTCGCCCTTCTGGATATGGGTCAGGCGCTGCTCCTGCAGCTTGTGCATCTTCTGGTAGGTCTGCTCGATCGACTCGAAGGTCTCGAGCACCTGCGGCTTCAGCGCCTCTTCCATGGCGGAGAGGGAGATGCCGCCGTCGTCGTCATCGCCTGCCTCGCCAGCCCCGCCGGCCGCGGCCTCGCCCTCGGCTTCCGGCTCGGGCTCCTCCTCGGCCTCGCTCGCGCTTGCGCTCATGGCCAGCGCCTCGCCCTCCGGGCTGGCGCCGTAGGTGGCGTCGAGGTCGATGATGTCGCGCAGCAGCATCTTCCCGTCCTTCAGGGAGGAATGCCACTCGATCATAGCGCGGATGGTCAGCGGGCTTTCGCAGATGCCGCCGATCATCATCTCCCGGCCGGCCTCGATGCGCTTGGCGATGGCGATCTCGCCCTCGCGCGACAAGAGCTCGACCGAGCCCATCTCGCGCAGATACATGCGCACGGGGTCGTCGGTGCGGCCGACATCGTCGTCGTCGAGGTTGCCGGCATTGCGGCCCTCGCCATCGGCATCGCCGGTGGCCGCCGCGGTGTCGTCCGACTCCTCGTTCTCGACGACGTTGATGCCCATCTCGGACAGGTTCGAGGTCACGTCCTCGATCTGCTCGGACGAGGTCAGGTCCGGCGGCAGGGCGGCGTTCAGCTCGTCGATGGTGACGTAGCCGCGCTCCTTGCCCTTGGCGATCAGCTTCTTCACCGCCTGGACGGTCACGTCCATCGAGGCGCCGTCCGCGCTGTCCTCGCGCGTCTCGGCCGAATCCGCTGCCGCAGCTGTCTTGGTTGCCATCTGCACCCGTGCCCCTTCGCCCGCCGCCGTCGGGCCCCATTGTCAAGAGGGGCCCGAAGCTGGCTCTCATACCTAAGCTTCCGCGCGCAAGGAAGGGGCACGACTCGAATCATGCCTGCCCCGCCCTAGCGCGGTATCAACTCCATCCCGGCCCGGCGGGTCAGAACCCGCCCGGCACCGCCTGCCGCCGCTCGATCTCCTGCCGCAGCCCGTGCCAGCGTTCCAGCGCGGCCTCCGTACCCTGCCGCGCCAGGTCGCGCGCGGCATCCGCGAATTCGCGCCTGAGGGCGCGCAGCTCGAGATGCCCCATGACCATGGCCCAGCCGGTGCGCGCCTCCTCCAGAGGAGCCTCCGGCCGGGTGAAGGGCCATTTCCTGCGAATGCGGTCGACCAACGCCGGCGGCAATCCATCGGCTTCGGGAACACTCAGGTAGGGCCGTGTCCGCTGTGAATCAAGTCCGTCCGAGTCGGAGTCCGATTCGGGGCCATGCGAATCGCCGAGTCGCGCCAGCAGCGACTGGCGCAGCGAATCGAGGCCCGAATCGGGGATCTCGATCCTGGTGAAGCCCTCGCCGACCTCCTCGCCGAGGCCCGGATGCGCGGCGAGAAGGCACAACAGGACGCAGATCGCCAGGCGGTCGTCCTGCTCGTCGCGGATCGATTGCGGCTTGGGCCCGACCGGCGCCGGCGGCTTGCCGCCCGGCCGCCACTCCTGCCGCTTCGGCCGCCAGGGATAGGCCTCCTCGAACCGGGCCCGCAGCTCGGCCAGGTATTGGCCCTGCACCGCCGGGTCGGCGATCCGCCGGGCCTGGGCCTCGACCCCGGCGCGCAGGCCGGCCCGGCCCTCCGGCGTCTCCAGCCGGTGCATCGTGGTCTGGCGGTCGAACAGCACCCGGACCAGCGGCAGCGCGCTCTCCAGCACCGCCCGCATGGCCGCGCCGCCGCCGGAGCCGCGGATCAGGCTGTCCGGGTCCTCGCCCTGCGGCAGGAAGGCGATGCGGGCGGAATGGTCCGGCTTCAACTGCGGCAGGATCCGGTCCATCGCCCGCCAGGCGGCGCGCCGCCCGGCCTCGTCGCCGTCGAAGCACAGCACCGGCACCGGCGCCATCTTCCACAGCTCGACGATCTGCTCCTCGGTCAAGGCGGTGCCGAGCGGCGCCACCGCCGCCTCGAAGCCGGCGCGGACCAGGGCGATCACGTCCATGTAGCCTTCGGCCACGATCACGGTCTGGCCCTGCGACGCCGCCTGCCGGGCGCGGGACATGCCGTAGAGGAGGTTTCCCTTGTGGAACAGCGGGTTGTCCGGGCTGTTGATGTATTTCGGCCCGTCCCCCTCCATGATCCGGCCACCGAAGGCGACGGTGCGGCCGCGCCGGTCGGCCACCGGGAAGATCACCCGGTTGCGGAAGAAGGAGTAGAGGTCGCGGCCGTCATCGGGCCGGCGGGCCAGCCCGACCTCCTCGATCATCGAATCCTGGAAGCCCTGGCCGCGCAGATGCTTGATCAGCTTGCCGCCGTCGCCGGGGGCGAAGCCCAGGCGGAAGCGCGAGATCGTGTCGCCGTCCAGGCCGCGGCCCTTGAGGTAGTCACGGGCCGACCGGCCGGCGGCGCCGCGCAGCTCGGCCTCGAAGAAGGCGCAGGCGGATTCGACCACGTCGTACAGCGTCTTCTGCCGTTCGAACCGGGCCCGGTCCTCCGGCTCGGCCTTCGGCACCTCCAGCCCGGCCTGGGAGGCCAGCGTCTCAATCGCCTCCATGAAGGACAGGCGGTCGTGCTGCATCACGAAGGCGATGGCGTCGCCGGTGGCGCCGCAGCCGAAGCAGTGGAAGAAGCCCTTCTGGTCGTTGACCGTGAAGCTCGGCGTCTTCTCCTTGTGGAACGGGCAGCAGGCCTTGAACTCGCCCTTGGTGCTGCGCTGCAGCGGCACCCGCTTGCCGACCACGTCGGACACCTGGAGGCGGGTGCGCAGCTCTTCGAGGAAGCCGGGAGGAAGGGACATGCACAGGTTCTATCGGGCGGGAAACATCTCAGACTAACGCGATTCCCGGTACAGGCTCAGCGGTTCTGAGCTCCGTGCCAGATGCGAGCGATTTCAACGCGATCCGTGACGCGATACACGACGACGTAAGGGGCGACGACAAGCTCACGCGTTCCGAACTCGATGCCGGGCCGGCCCCGTCTCGGGAGCCGCTCCAGGCTGTCGGCGGCGCTAATGATTTGCACCGCAAGCCGGGAGGCCGCCCATGGATTGCTGTCTTCGATATAGGCGACAATACGATCGAGATCGTCCAGCGCCGGAGGCGACCAGATTACTTGCACTCAGGCTTCGGCAGCCGTTTCCCAGTGCCCCAGGACAACAGCCAGCGCCGCACCTCTTCATGAGGCACCGAACGACCAGCATCGAGTGCAGCCAAACCTTCCCGAATCGCCGCACGCTTCGCGGCGGTTTCGGGATCGTCCGGCGGCTGGATCGGCGCGGGCTTTTTCATACCTCCAATATAGTCACCTTTCGGCCGGCATGCCACCCGCTCCTCAGCCCAGCTGCGCCTTGACCGCGGCCGAGACCTTGGAGAAATCCATCCGGCCGGCGTAGCGCGACTTCAGCTCGGCCATCACCCGGCCCATGTCCTTCATGCCGGCGGCGCCGAGGTCCTGGATCACCGCGCCGATCGCCGTCGCCGCCTCGGCCTCGCCCATCGCCTGGGGCAGCCAGCGCTCGATCACCACGATCTCGGCCTGCTCCTTGTCGACCAGATCCTGCCGGTTGCCCTGCTGGTACAGGACGATGCTCTCGCGCCGCTGCTTCACCATGGTCTGCAGCAGGGACAGGATCTCCTCGTCCGGGATGCCGTCCATGTTGCCCTTGGCGCGGGCGTCGATGTCCTTGGTCTTGAGCGCGGCGATGATCATCCGCACGGTCGAGAGCGTGCGCTCGTCCCGGGCCTTCATCGCTTCCTTGAGCGTGTCGGTGAACTGGGTGCGCAGCATGATCGGATCCTCCTGACAGAAGCGGCGCGAATGTCGGCCATTCGGCCGGCATAGGCAAGAGAAGGGGGCGGCCATTCCGCCAGCGCGGGCAAGAGGGGCTGGAATCTTGCAACCACCCGTGCTTTATGCCTGGAAATTCAGACCCCGAGGTTGCCATGTCCCACACCGCTCCGCCCCCCGGCGCCACTGCGGCGCTCGTGCTCGCCGACGGCACGGTGCTTTGGGGCCGCGGCATCGGCGCCGCCGGCCGGGCGATCGGCGAGGTCTGCTTCAACACCTCGATGACCGGCTACCAGGAGATCATGACCGATCCGTCCTATGCCGGGCAGATCGTCACCTTCACCTTCCCGCATATCGGCAATGTCGGCGCCAACCCCGAGGACGTCGAGACCGGGACCACGGCGGCGCGCGGCCTGGTGCTGCGCGACGACATCACCGAGCCGTCGAACTGGCGCGCCACCCGCGACTTCGACGACTGGCTGCAATCCTTCGGCCTGATCGGCATCGCCGGGGTCGACACCCGCGCCCTGACCCGCCGCATCCGCGACGCCGGCGCCCCGACCGGGGTGGTGATCCACGCCCCGGACGGCGATTTCGACATCGCCACGGCGCTGGCCGAGGCCGAGGCCTGGCCTGGCCTCGAGGGCATGGACCTGGCCAAGGAGGTGTCCTGCACCCAGACCTATCGCTGGGACCAGACGCGCTGGGCGCTCGGCACCGGCTACGGCACGCTGGAGGCGCCGAAGCGCAAGGTCGTGGCGATCGATTTCGGCGCCAAGCGCAACATCCTGCGCTGCCTGGCCTCGACCGGCTGCGAGGTCACCGTGGTGCCGGCGACGACGACTGCCGAGGACGTGCTGAGCCACGGCCCGGACGGGGTGTTCCTGGCCAACGGCCCGGGTGACCCGGCGGCGACCGGCACCTATGCCGTGCCGACGATCAAGGCGCTGCTCGACACCGGCCTGCCGATGTTCGGCATCTGCCTCGGCCACCAGATGCTGGCCCTGGCGCTGGGCGCCCAGACCGGCAAGATGGCGCGCGGCCACCGCGGCGCCAACCACCCGGTCAAGGACCTGACCACCGGCAAGGTCGAGATCACCAGCCAGAACCACGGCTTCCAGGTGCTGGCCGAGAGCCTGCCGGACAGCGTCGAGGTCACCCATGTCAGCCTGTTCGACGGCTCGAACGAAGGGCTGCGGCTGAAGGGCCGGCCGGTGTTCTCGGTGCAGTACCACCCCGAGGCCAGCCCGGGGCCGCAGGACAGCCACTACCTGTTCCAGCGCTTCGTCGACCTGATCGACGCCCACAAGCGCTGATGCCGCAGCGCACGCCGCCGCGCCTGCTCGGCGCCAGGGTCTTCCTGACCCTGGCCGGGCCGGCCGACGGCGCGGCGCTGGCCGCCTTCCACGACCGGGAATGGGACCAACTCGGCCCCTGGCTGCCGCCGCGCAGCGCGGCCTGGCGGACGGAGCCGCATTGGCGCCGCTGGGGCGCCGAGGCGGTCGACCTGTTCCTGGACGACCGCGCCGTGCGGCTGGTGCTGCGCCGGATCGACCGGCCGGACGCCGGCATCGTCGGGCAGTTGAACCTGAACATGCTGGCGCGCGGCGCCTTCCAGGCGGCGACGCTGGGCTACCAGATGGCCGCGGCGCAGCAGGGCCAGGGGCTGATGCGCGAGGCGCTGGAGATGGCGATCCCCTATGCCTTCGGCCCGCTGGGCCTGCACCGGCTGATGGCCAACCACCTGCCGGAGAACGCCCGCAGCGCCGCCCTGCTGCAGCGCCTGGGCTTCGTCCGCGAGGGCTATGCCAAGGACTACCTGTTCATTGGCGGCGCCTGGCGCGACCACGTGCTGACGGCGCTGACCAACCCCGATCCGGCCGACCCGCCGGCGGCATAGCCCGGAACCCGCCTCCCCTCCCTGCCGTTGCCTTTTCACCAAGGCCACTGCCAGCGAGAGGAGGCGACATGCCGGACGACCGCCCGCCCACGCTCAGCAAGACCGAGGCCCGCCAGGGCGAGACCAGCGGCCATATGCGCTGGGTGCTCCACGCCTCCATGACGCTCGCGGTCATCGTTCTCGGCGCCGTGCTGCTGTGGTGGATCTTCTGACCGGGCAAAGAAGGGGCGGCCGCGGGGCCGCCTCAAGTCTTCCCAGCCTGAACTCGTCGTCACATCCAATAGGGCGGCACGCGGTAGTAGTCGTGCACCTGCTGCGCCCATTGCCGGTCGTCCCAGTCGAAGCGCTCGCCCCTGTCGTGCGCGGGCGCGCCGCGCAGCTGGTCCTCGGTGATGTCCAGCTCATAGGCGTCGAGCGCCTCGTTGTAGGTCAGCATCGACCACGGCAGGGCGTAGTAGTCCTCGCCGATGCCGAGGAAGCCGCCAAAGGTCATCACCGCATAGCCGACGCGGCCGGTGCGCTTGTCGATCATCACTCGCTGGATGGTGCCGATCCGGTCGCCGTTCGGCCGCCGCACCGGGGTGTTCTCGACCTTGTCGCTGGCGATCAGCCGCTCGGTCTCGCGCGTGCTGAGATCGCGGGCTGCCTGGGCCTGCATGTCGCTCTCCCGGGGTTGTTGATCTCACGGAATCAACGGCCCGGTTGGCCCGCCGGTTCCCCCGGAACCGGAGCCGGCGGCGGGCGATTGACCAGGAGACCGCTATTCCCGGAGAAGCGAGGCCGCGATGATGAGCGATCCGAAGCCGCCCCCCGACAACCCAACCCGCCCGCCGATGCCGAATCCGCGGCCGGACACGCCGCCGGACGGGCCGGGACAGCCGCCACCGGAGGTGCCTCCGGCAGGCCCGGCCGAGCCGCCCCTGCCGGATCCGGTCCGGATGTGACCGATGAAAAAGGCCGGCCCCGCAGGGCCGGCCTCGATCATTCTCGGATCACGGCGCGATCAGTTTCAGCGCCAGGGGTTGTAGGGGCGGCGCCAGTCGTGCCAGCTGTTGCGGCGCCAGTCCCGGCGGTCATGGCGCCAATCGCGGCGGTCATGGCGCCAGTCGCGGCGATCATGGCGCCACTGATCGCGACGCCAGTCCCGGCGGTCGTGCCGCCAGCTGTCGCGACGCCAGTCCACTTTGGTGGCGAGGTTCGCGTCGCCCTGTCCGTTCCACACCGCCGGGGCGGCCACTGGCGCGGGCGCCCGGTCCTGGGCGAAGGCGGCGCCGGAGGCGCCGGCGAGGAGCAGAGCCGCCGAGGCGGCCACGAGAAGACGCTTCATACCAGACAACATAGGGTTGATCCCTCTTCCATCAACCGGCGATGTTCCCTGGGAAACAGCCGGCTCCCCCATTCCACGCCCTATCCTGAAGATTCCGTCGTCGATAGAAGCTACAACAGCAAGCATACGGCTACAAACCAAGCGAGAACGCCGCCAAATTCCTTTTAGAACACGAAGAGATCACAAAGAGGACACAATCTGAATTCACTGCGGATTGCAAAACCTTACGAAAACTCAATTATCAATACCCGATCAACGATGACGGCCATTGGCTCCGGACCGAATCCGGTCGAGAGAGCGACGGCGATCCGGGGTGGGCCGGCCGGCGGTCAGAGGATGGCGAGCGGCATCTTCCGGCGCGGCGGCGGGAAGGCCTGGTCCAGCGCCGCCAGGTCGGCCTCCTCGAGGACGAGGTCGAGGGCCTTGCGGTGGTCGCGCAGGCGCTCGATCCGGCTGGATTTCGGGATGGCGACGACGCCCTGCCGGGTCAGCAGCCAGGCCAGCGCCACCGTGGCCGGCGCCACGCCGTGCCGGCGGGCAACGCCGCCGAGGCCGGGGTTGCCGAGCAGCCGGCCCTGGCCGAGCGGCGAATACGCCATCACCGGCAGGCCGCGGTCCTGGCACCAGGGCAGCAGGTCCCATTCGATGCCGCGCGCCGACAGGCTGTAGCAGACCTGGTTCGTCGCCGTGCGGTCGCCGCCCGCCTCGCCGGCCCAGGCCGCCACGTCGTCGCGGTCGAAATTGCTGACGCCCCAATCGACCAGCTTGCCGTCCTGCCGCAACCGCTCGAACGCCTCGATGGTCTCGGCATGGGGCGTCCCGCCCTGCCAATGCAGCAGGTACAGGTCGATGCGGTCGGTGCCGAGCCGGCGCAGGCTACGCTCGCAGGCGTCGATCGCGCCCGTCCGGCCGGCATTGTGCGGATAGACCTTGCTGACCAGGAAGACACCGTCGCGGCGGCCGTGGATCGCCTGGCCCGCCACCTCCTCGGCGCCGCCCTCGCCATACATCTCGGCGGTGTCGATCAGGGTCAGGCCGAGGTCGAGCCCGGCGGCCAGCGCCGCCGCCTCCTCGTCGGCCTCGCGCCGGTCCTCGCCCATGCCCCAGGTGCCCTGCCCCAGGATCGGCATGGCGGCGCCGGAGGGCAGCGCCACCGTGGTCTCGCCCGCCGGTCGGCGGCGCAGCCCGTCAGTGCCGGTCATTCCGTGCCTCCTATTCCGCGATCGCCATCCGATCCTGCGGCATCGCCCCGGCGGCGGCCAGGGTCCAGATCGTCAACGACCCCTGACGGCCGCGGATCTCCGCCTGGCCGGCCGGGTCGAACGCCCCCAGCACCTCTGGCGGGCAGCCCTCACGGCCGGCCTGGACGACGGCCGCGTCGCTCGCCACCACCCGGGCGGCGAGACGGCGGCTCAGCCGCTCCAGCCGGCTGGCGACGTTGACGGTGTCGCCGACGACGCCGAATTCGAGGCGCCGCTCGTCGCCGATATTGCCCATCACCACCAGGCCGTAATGCAGGCCGATGCCGACCTCGACCGGCACCGCGCCGCGGGTCTGCCGCTTGGCGTTCCAGCGCTCGACCTCGCTGCACATCGCCCGGGCACAGCTGAGCGCGTTGCTGGCGTCGCGCGGGCCGGGCTGCGGCGTGCCGAAGGTCGCCATCACGCAGTCGCCGATATATTTGTCGATCGTGCCCTCATGGGCGAAGACCTGCTGCGCCATGCGCCGGTGGAAGCTGCGCAGCAGCGCCACCACCCGCTCCGGCGCCAGCCCCTCGGCCTGGCCGGAGAAGCCGACGATGTCGACGAACAGGATCACCGCCGGCTGGCGCTGGATCTCTCCGAGCGGCGTCGCCGACGCGGCGAGCCGGCCGACCAGGTTGGGCGAGAAGTAGCGCGACAGCGCCGCCTTGGCCGCCTCCATCCGCGCCGCCCGCCCGACCAGCTTGCGCGAGCGCCACACGGCCAGCGCCAGCACCACCGTCATCAGCACCAGGACGACGGTCTGGATCATCCACAGCGTGCTGCTGACGGCGTGCGGGTCGAGCAGCATCGACACCCGCTTGGCACTGGCGTCCGGGCCGTCGACCACATCGCCGGCGCTGGTGACGATGCTGTCCGGCTGTGTCGCCAGCCAGGCGAAGCCGAGCGACCAGGACACGGCCAGCGCCCCGCCGACCAGCAGCACCAGCTTGGGTGAATAGCTGAGCGCCACGCCGCACAGGAACAGCAGCAGGAACAGGAAGTTCGGAATTCGCTGGGTGAACTGGACCGGCAGGTCGGACCCGAACAGCGGGTTCGGCGCCACCATCACGAAGGTCAGCACCACCGCGTCCAGCACCAGGAAGGCGCCGACGCCCCAGACGCCGATGCTGCCGCGGCGCTGCAGCAGATAGGGGATCAGGCCGAGCACCAGGAAGACGGCCATCAGGCCGATATAGGCGACCGACCGCTCGGCCGGGATGGTCAGCACGACGTAGAGGGCCAGCAGCGCCAGCACCAGGACACGGCCGTAGAAGACGTAGGACAGGCCCTCCCGCTCCATGGCGCCCAGGATGCCAAGGGGCGCCGCCTGCGCCGGTTTCGCCATGCCGCCCTCCAGCCCGATGATGCGCTGCAAATGGGGCGCCGGAGCCGGTTTCGCCAGGGCCCGGATGACGACAGGTCGCCCCTGCCCTGCGCCATGCGGTCGCCCCGGGGCTTTCCCCGCGCGCGTTCCTTCCTTATAAGAGCGCGCTCCTTCGGGAGCGTGCCCCCCGTACCCAGCAGGCCGCCCCCCATGCCCAAGCGCACCGACATCCGCTCGATCTGCATCATCGGCGCCGGACCGATCGTGATCGGCCAGGCCTGCGAGTTCGACTATTCCGGCGCCCAGGCCTGCAAGGCGCTGAAGCAGGAGGGCTACCGCGTCATCCTGGTCAACTCCAACCCGGCGACGATCATGACCGATCCGGAGCTGGCGGACGCGACCTATATCGAGCCGATCACGCCGGAGTTCGTCACCCGCATCCTCGAGGCCGAACGTCCGGACGCGCTGTTGCCGACCATGGGCGGGCAGACGGCGCTGAACACCGCCATGGCGCTGGCCGAGAACGGCACGCTGGAACGGCTGGGGATCGAGCTGATCGGGGCCAAGCGGGACAGCATCGAGAAGGCCGAGGACCGCGCCAAGTTCCGCGAGACCATGGACGAGATCGGCTTGGAATCGCCGAAGAGCGTGGTGGTGCACAGCCTGTCCGAGGCGATCGACGCGCTGCCGGCCGTCGGCCTGCCGGCGATCATCCGCCCGTCCTTCACCCTCGGCGGCACCGGCGGCGGCATCGCCTACAACCGGGTCGAGTTCGAGGAGATCGTCCGCTCCGGCCTCGCCGCCAGCCCGACCCGCGAGGTGCTGATCGAGGAATCCGTCCTCGGCTGGAAGGAGTTCGAGATGGAGGTGGTCCGCGACCGGGCGGACAACTGCATCATCATCTGCTCGATCGAGAACATCGATCCGATGGGCATCCACACCGGCGACAGCGTCACCGTCGCCCCGGCCCTGACGCTGACCGACAAGGAATACCAGCGGATGCGCGACGCCTCGATCGCGGTCTTGCGCGCGATCGGCGTCGACACCGGCGGGTCGAACGTGCAGTTCGCGGTCGACCCCGAGACCGGCCGCATGGTCGTGATCGAGATGAACCCGCGGGTCAGCCGCTCCTCCGCCCTGGCCTCGAAGGCGACCGGCTTCCCGATCGCCAAGGTCGCGGCCAAGCTGGCAGTCGGCTACACCCTCGACGAGCTGACCAACGACATCACCCAGGTGACCCCGGCCAGCTTCGAGCCGACGATCGACTACGTCGTCGTCAAGATGCCGCGCTTCACCTTCGAGAAGTTCCCGGGCGCCGAGCCGACCCTGACCACCAGCATGAAGTCGGTCGGCGAGGCGATGTCGATCGGCCGCAACTTCGCCGAGGCGCTGCAGAAGGCGCTGCGGTCGATGGAGACCGGGCTGACCGGCCTGGACGAGGTCGAGATCCCGGGCGTCGCCATGGACGCGCCGGACCCGCAGGTGATCCGTGCCGCCCTGGCCCGCCCGACCCATGACCGGCTGCTGGTGATCGCCCAGGCGATGCGCCTCGGCCTCGGGGTCGAGGAGATCCGCGCCGCCTGCAAGTTCGACCCCTGGTTCCTGCGCGAGATCGAGAAGATCGTCGCCGCCGAGGAAGAGGTGCGGCGCTACGGCCTGCCCGAGGACGCCCAGGGCTTCTCCCGGCTGAAGCGGATGGGCTTCTCCGACGCCCGGCTGGCGAAGCTGGCCGATGTCAGCGAAGCCGAGGCGACCTCGGCCCGCCGCGGCCTGGGCGTGACCCCGGTCTACAAGCGGATCGACACCTGCGCCGGCGAGTTCGCCTCGGCCACGCCCTACATGTACTCGACGCACGAGGCCGGCTTCGATGAGGGCGAGTGCGAATCCGACCCGACCGACCGCGAGAAGATCGTCATCCTCGGCGGCGGCCCGAACCGGATCGGCCAGGGCATCGAGTTCGACTATTGCTGCGTCCACGCCGCCTATGCGCTGAAGGAGGCCGGCTACGAGACCATCATGGTCAACTGCAACCCGGAGACGGTGTCGACCGACTACGACACCTCGGACCGGCTCTACTTCGAGCCGCTGACCGCCGAGGACGTGATCGAGCTGATCCGGGTCGAGCAGGAGCGCGGCACGGTCAAGGGCGTGATCGTCCAGTTCGGCGGCCAGACGCCGCTGAAGCTGGCGCATGACCTGGAGGCGGCCGGCATCCCGATCCTGGGCACGCCGAAGGATGCGATCGACCTGGCCGAGGACCGCGAGCGCTTCCGTGACCTCTTGGACAAGCTGGGCCTGCGCCAGCCGAAGAGCGGCATCGCCCATTCGGTCGAGGAGGCGGAGGCGATCGTGCAGGAGGTCGGCTTCCCCTGCCTGATGCGCCCGTCCTACGTGCTGGGCGGCCGGGGCATGGAGATCGTGCACGACCTGCAGGGCTTCCGCCGCTACATCACCACGGCCGTCAAGGTCTCCGGCCGCAACCCGGTGCTGATCGACCGCTACCTGCAGGACGCGATCGAGGTCGATGTCGACGCGGTGCGCGACGGCGACGAGGTCTATGTCGCCGGCATCATGGAGCATATCGAGGAGGCCGGGATCCATTCCGGCGACAGCGCCTGCGCCCTGCCGCCCTATTCCCTGTCCGCCGCCGTGGTCCAGGAGATCGAGCGCCAGACCCGGATGCTGGCCGACGGCCTCGGCGTCATCGGGCTGATGAACGCCCAGTTCGCGGTCAAGGACAACGAGGTCTACGTCATCGAGGTCAACCCGCGCGCCAGCCGCACGGTGCCCTTCGTGGCCAAGGCGACCGGCACGCCGATCGCCAAGATCGCGGCCCGGGTGATGGCCGGCGAGAAGCTGGCCGACTTCACCCTGACCGGCCCGACCCCGCCCTACACGGCGGTGAAGGAGGCGGTGTTCCCGTTCAACCGCTTCCCCGGCGTCGACGTCATCCTGGGGCCGGAGATGAGGTCGACCGGCGAGGTCATGGGCCTGGACCGCGACTTCGGCCGCGCCTTCGCCAAGAGCCAGCTGGGCGCCAACCAGAAGGTGCCGCTGTCCGGCACCGTGTTCGTCTCGGTCAAGGACCGCGACAAGCCGGCGATCCTCGCGGTCGCCCGCCGCATCGCCGAGCTGGGCTTCGAGATCCTGGCCTCGACCGGCACCGCCAAGGCGCTGGAGGAGGGCGGGCTCAAGGTCCGGCGCATCAACAAGGTGATGGAGGGCCAGCCGCACATCGTCGACGCCATCCTGAACGGCGAGGTCCAACTGGTGTTCAACACCACCGACGGCGCCCAGACGGTGCGCGACAGCTTCGGCTTGCGCCGCGCCGCGCTGGTCAATAACATTCCCTACTCGACGACCGTGGCCGGGGCGCGCGCGACTGTGGAGGCCATCGCCGCGCTGAAGGCCGGGGCGCTTGAAGTCGCCCCGCTGCAATCCTACCTAGGTTCGGCGCGGTAGCACCGGGGGCAGGGATACGAGCAGGTCTGGAGGCCGGCGTCCTGGACGCCGGGTGTAATGCTTTTTGGCTTTTTGGGACTGGAGCGCGATGGAAAAGGTGCCGATGACCGCGGGGGGATACAACCGCCTGCAGGAAGAGTTGAAGCATCTGAAGAGCGTGGCGCGGCCCGAGGTGATCAAGGCGATCGCGGAGGCACGCGAGCATGGTGACCTGTCCGAAAACGCAGAGTACCACGCGGCGCGCGAGCGCCAGAGCTTCATCGAAGGCCGGGTGATGGAACTCGAGGACCGGATCAGCCGGGCCGAGATCATCGACACCTCCAAGCTGTCGGGCGACACCGTCAAGTTCGGCGCCACCGTGACGCTGGCGGACGAGGACACTGAGGAAGAGATCACCTACCAGATCGTCGGCCAGGACGAGTCCGACATCAAGGAAGGCCGCCTGTCGATCACCGCGCCGCTGGCGCGTTCGCTGATCGGCAAGGCCGAGGGCGACCAGGTCGAGGTCACCACCCCCGGCGGCTCCAAGAGCTACGAGATCGTCACGGTCCAGTTCGTCTGACCGGCCGATCCTCTCCGAATTCCGCAACGGCCCCGCTTCGGCGGGGCTGTTCGCGTTTCGGCGGACGGTGCCGGCTCCGGGCCATTCCCACCGGACCGGTCCTGTGCTATACGCCGCGCATGACCCACGCTCTGCGATATCCATGCGAAAAATCCACCTTCTGATCGGAAGGGTGGCAGAGCGGTCGTGCGTCGGTTTTCCAAGCCGTAGGTAAAGTCAGCCCAAGCAGAAACGGTGTCCTTTCCCTGTCTTGGGAAGGGCATGACCGCCGGGCCGACTCCTCGACGTTCCGCCAGCCTTCCGCGGCCCACGGGCTCGCCTATCGGTGAAGGCAAGGCGCTGTAAACGCCCCGCTCGCGCTGTGGTGGTTCGACTCCGCCCCCGTGGACCAGACCTCCCGGATCCCCGCCCCGTGGCGGGTCCGGCCGAACAGGATCGATGACGAATTCCGGCGCGACGGCACCGTTGAGGGACGTCGCGCCATCCCTTGTCGTCATCGGCGGTGCAGGCAGGCCGTAAGGGCGGCGCGCCGAAACCTTGACGCGCCGTTCGACCCGGCCGTCTGCGCCGCATCACCTGTCGCGCGCCTTGAGCCTTCGCGCCATGCGCTCTGATCCCGCTCGATCGCCCCTTTCCGGCCAGGCGGGGTCACCAGGCCGATCCTCTCCCGGCTATAGCGGCCTCGCTTCGGCGGGGCCGTTTGCTTTGGGGCGGGCGCTCGTCCGGCCGGCTATGGTGCCGCTCTTCCGCCGGATCTCCAGAAAGGCGAGCCCGGCGAGGCCGCCGAGGCCGACCGTCAGCCAGAGGGCCGGCGCAGGCCCCAGTCGCTCCAGCAGGGCTGCGAACAGGAAGGGCGCCAGGGCGGAGACGACATGGACGACGCTGGAGATCCAGCCGAGCCGCTCGGCGTAGCCCGACCGCCCGAACAGCGCCAGGGGCACTGTGCCGCGAACGATGCTGTTCAGCCCGGATCCGAGCCCGAACAGGACCACGAAGCCGATCGCCGCGGCCAGGGCGGGCGCCCCGAGCAGCAGCAGGCCGAGCGCCAGCGGCGGCAGGCCGGCGGCGACGATCGCGAGGCCGACCGGGCTGGCGCGGCGGCCGGCGGTCATGGTCAGGAAGCGACTCAGCACCTGGGCCGGGCCGAAGAGGCCGCCGATCAGCAGGCTGCCGGCGCCCAGACCGAGCGCCCCGAGCAGCGGGACCATGTGCACCAGCACGGCCGAGGAGACGAAGCCGGCGAACGAGAAACCGGCTGTGGTCAGCACCAGCAGGGTGCGTCTGTCCTGATGCTGCCGTTGAGCATCCTCGGGAACCGTGGTGGTAGCGGCCGGAGGCGCCGCCGGGCCGGCCGCCCGGGCCAGGCTTCGCAGCCAGAGATGGATGGGAAGGCACAGCAGCAGGTGCAGCGCGGCGAAGACGAGATACACCTCGCGCCAGGTCAGGTGGTCCTGCAGCGCCGCGGTGGCCGGCCAGAACAGGGTCGAGGCGAAGCCCGCGATCAGGGTCAGATGGGTGATGCTGCGCTGAGCGCCGAATCCGACGACCTGGACCAGCGCCGGGAACGCCACCTCGTAGAGGACGAAGGACGCCGCCAGCTGGATCGCGACCAGCCCCAGGGCCAGGCCCAGCGGCCCGGGAACGACGGCGCAGGCGACCAGAGCGGCGGCCGCAGCCACCGAGCCCAGGGCCATGACCCGGCCGGCGCCGTGCCGGTCGACCCAGCGGCCGCAACGCGGGCCGATCAGCGCCCCGGCCAGCAGCGCCGCCGAGAAGGCGCCGTAGACGGCATCCTGTGACCAGCCGATATCGGCGGCCATCCCGGCGGCGAGGATGCTGAAGCTGTAATATAGCGTGCCGTAGCCGATGATCTGGGTCAGCCCGAGCCCGGCGACGACCCCGAGGAGCCGTCGCCCGGAAACCGAGCCGGCCGCGCCGATCCCTTCAGCCATGATTTTTCCGTCGCTCAGCAGCAGGCCGATGCTTTGGCGGGAGCGGCCCGGGCGGCGGGGCCGCAGCAGGACGCTGCCTCCGCCTCCCGCCTGCCAGGACCATTGCAGACGCCGGTCTCGGGCAGGTCCAGCTCGACGCGGGCCGCGGCCTCGAGGTCACCGGCGAGATGGGCCGCGACCGACCGGGCCTGCTCGTAGCCGGTGGCCAGCAGGAAGGTCGGGGCCCGGCCATAGGCCTTCATGCCGATGATGAACAGCCCCGGCTCCGGCTGCGCCAGCTCGGCCGCGCCATGCGGGCGGACGGTGCCGCAGCTGTGCTCGTTGGGATCGATCAGCGGCGCCAGCGCCCGCGGGCAGTCGAGCGCCGGGTCGAGGTCGATTCGCAGCTCGCCGAGGATCGACAGGTCGGGCCGCAGGCCGGTCGCCACCACCAACTCGTCGGCCTCGATGGTGTGCATGACGCCGTCCCGGTCGCCGAGGACATGCAGGCCACCATCAGACGTGGTCTCGATCGCGTCCGCCGCAAAGGGTGCGACGATCTCGTAGGCGCCCGCCTCCGCCAGCGCCCGCAGCCGCAGGCCGAGGGCGCCGCGGCGCGGCAGCTGGTCGGCCTCGCCGCCGCCGAACAGTCGGTCGGTGCTGCGGAAGGCCCAGATGATGCTTGTATCCGGCGCTTGCCGGGCCAGTTCGGCCAGGTCGAGCAGCGTGCCAGTGGCGGAATGGCCGCTGCCGAGGACGAGGGTGCGGCGGCCGGCATAGCGGTCGCGCTCGCGGCCGAGCACGTCGGGCATGCCATAGCGGATGCGCGCGGCGGCCGCGCGCTCGCCGATCGCCGGCAGGCCGCCGGCCCCGGCCGGGTTCGGCGAGGACCAGGTGCCGGAGGCGTCGATCACCGCCCGCGCGAAGATCCGGCCCTCCCGCCCGCCGCTGTCGACAAACCGGAGTTCGAAGGGCCGATCGTCGCGCCCGGCGGTGCGGATCTTGCCGTGGCCGGCGCGGGCGATGCCGGTGACGCGGGTGCCGAGGCGCAGGCGCCCGGCGATCTCCGGCGTGGCGGCCAGCGGGTCGAGGTAGCGTTCGGCCAGGTCGAGGCCGGTCGGATAGCCGGCCTCGTCCGGGCGCGCCCAGTCGTGCCGCTGCAGCAGCGCGACCGCCGCCCGGTCGGTGCTGTAGCCCCAGGGCGAGAACATCGGCACATGACCCCAGTCGCGTACTGCGGCGCCGACCCGGGCGCCCGCTTCCAGGATCACGGGCTCGAGGCCATGCCCGAGCAGATGGACCGCGGCGGCCAGGCCGACCGGGCCGGCGCCGATGATCGCGACCGGCAGCTGCGAAGGCGAGGTGGCTTCGAGCGTCCTGCGGTCCGACGCGGCAAGCGGGCGGTTCATCGGGCATCTCCTCACTGTCTATGCTCTAGGCATCGATGGACGATGTATTGCGGCAAAAAAGAGAGGCTAGCCGCAGCAGCCTCCGCTGCTCTCCCGGGCGATCACGCTCTCGGTTTCGGTCAGTGCCCGGGTGACCTCCAGCCAGGCCTCGACGCCGACCTTGAAGGCTTCGCGGCCCTTGCCGGTCAGGGTGTAGGTCTTGCGCGGCCGGCCGGAGACGACGCTGCTCTCGACCGTGACGTAGCCGCCCTCCTCGAACTCGCGCAGCACCGGGTAGATCGTGCCCTCGGTCGGGGAGCAGCAGCCATTGGTCGTCAGCTCGACCGCGCGGGCGATGTCGTAGCCATGCATCGGCCGGTCGTGCAGCACGCGCAGGATGAAGAACTTGGACAGACTCATCTTGATCGTGCCGGCCCAGTAGGAGCGGCTGGTGTAGTCGACCGCGGGGCGGGTGACGGCTGCGAGTTTGCGGGCTTCGGCCATGGCTCGATCCTGATACCTTGATGGTCGATGAGTCAAGGGATAATGTATCCGGATCTCAGCCGGTCGGGACACCCGATGATCCGCCTCGCCACGACGGAGGACGCCCCTGCCCTCCACGCCATCTACGCCCCGATCGTCGCCGGCACCGCGATCTCCTTCGAACTGGCGCCGCCCACGGTGGCGGAGATGGCCGACCGCATCCGCGGCACGATCCCGGCCTATCCCTGGCTGGTGCTGGAGCGGGACGGCCGGATCCTGGGCTATGCCTATGCCGGCCAGCACCGGGCCCGGCCGGCCTATCGCTGGTCGGTCGATGTCAGTGTCTATGTCGCCGAAGCCGGGCGGCGGCAAGGCATCGGCCGCGCGCTGTACGAGCGGCTGTTCGTGCTGTTGCGGCGGCAGGGCTTCCACGCCGCCTTCGCCGGCATCGCCCTGCCGAACCCGGCCAGCGTCGCCCTGCACGAGGCGATCGGCTTCGTGCCGCTCGGCGTCTATCGCGACGTCGGCTTCAAGCACGGCGCCTGGCACGATGTCGGCTGGTGGCAGCGCCCAATCGGCGACCGCCCTGAGCACCCGACCGAACCGCGCCGGGTGACCGAGGTGCTCGACTGATCAGGCGGGGAGTCATTAAGCCAGCGGGCGCTCGTACCAGCCGCGCGAGGCCTTCACCAGGCGGACGACCGACAGCATCACCGGCACCTCGACCAGCACGCCGACCACGGTGGCCAGCGCCGCGCCGGAGCCGAGGCCGAACAGGCTGATCGCCGCCGCCACCGCCAGCTCGAAGAAGTTCGAGGCGCCGATCAGCGCCGCCGGCGCCGCGACGCACCAGGCGACGCCGAGGCGCCGGGACAACCAATAGGCGATGCCCGCGTTGAGATAGACCTGGATCAGGATCGGCACGGCCAGCAGCAGGATCACCAGCGGCTGGGCCAGGATGCGCTCGCCCTGGAAGCCGAACAGCAGCACCAGCGTCGCCAGCAGGGCGGTCAGCGACAGCGGCTGCAGCACGGCCAGGGTCCGCCGCAGCGCAGGCTCGCCGCCAACGGTCAGCAGCGACCGGCGCCACAGCTGGGCCACGACCACCGGCACGACGATGTAGAGCACCACCGACAGCAGCAGCGTGTCCCAGGGCACGGTGATCGAGGCGACGCCGAGCAGCAGGCCGACCAGCGGCGCAAAGGCGAAGACCATGATCAGGTCGTTCAGCGCGACCTGGCTCAGGGTGAAATGCGGCTCGCCCTCGCACAGGTTGGACCAGACGAAGACCATGGCCGTGCAGGGCGCCGCGGCCAGCAGGATCAGCCCGGCGATGTAGGACGGGATCTGGTCCGGCGCCAGCCAGGGCGCGAACAGATGGCCGATGAACAGGCTGCCTAGCAGCGCCATCGAGAACGGCTTGACGCCCCAGTTGACGAACAGGGTGACGCCGACGCCGCGCCAATGCGCCTTGACCTCGCCCAGCGCGGCGAAGTCGATCTTCAGCAGCATCGGCACGATCATCGCCCAGATCAGCACCGCCACCGGCAGGTTGACCTTGGCGACCTCTGCCGAGGCGACGAGCGCGAAGAATCCCGGTACCACCGCGCCCAGGCCGATGCCGGCGACGATGCAGAGCAGCACCCAGGCGCTGAGATAGCGTTCGAACAGCCCCATGGCGGGGGCGGCCGGCATGGGCCGGGCCGCGGTCGTCTCGGCGGTCATCACGGATCCGATCGATCGGAGGGAAGGGTCAGGTGCGCTTGCCGGAGGCGCCGACGACGAGCTCGCCATCCTCCTTGCGGAACTCGCCGCGCTGCGGCGCCGGCAGGATGTCGAGCACCGCCTCGGACGGCCGGGCGAGCGTCACGCCCAGCTCGGTCACGACGATCGGCCGGTTGATCAGGATCGGATGCGCCATCATGGCGTCGAGCAGCTGGTCGTCAGTCAGGGCCGGATCGTCGAGGCGGAGCTCGTGATAGGGCGTGCCCTTCTCGCGCAGCACCGCCCGTACCGGAACGCCCATGCGCCGGATCAGGTCGGCCAGCTCGGCCCGGCTCGGCGGCGTCTTCAGGTACTCGATCACCACCGGCGCGATGCCGGCATTGCGGATCAGGCCGAGGACGTTGCGGGACGTGCCGCAGGCCGGGTTGTGGTAGATCGTGACCGCGCTCATGACGACGCCGGTTCCTTCCTGGTCTGGCCGATCTCACGCAGGCGATGCCCGAGCGAGATGCGGTCGAGCGACCGCAGCGGCAGGCTGGTGAAGATCGAGATGCGGGTGAACAGCAGGCGGTAGGTCTCGGCGAAGGCCAGGCCGATCTCGGATTCCCGGCCCTCGACCGCAGCCGGGTCGGGCACGCCCCAATGCGCCGTCATCGGCTGGCCGGGCCAGACCGGGCAGACCTCGCTCGCGGCGTTGTCGCAGACGGTGAACACGAAATCGAGCCGCGGCGCGTCCGGGCCGGCGAACTCCTCCCAGCCCTTGGAGCGCAGGCCGTTGACGTCGTGATGGCTGTGCTCGAGCACCGCCAGCGCCCGCGGGTTGACCTGGCCCTTGGGTTGGCTGCCGGCGGAAAAGGCCCGGAACCGGCCCTGCCCGACGCGGTTCAAAATCGCCTCGGCGATGATCGAACGGGCCGAGTTGCCGGTGCAGAGGAACAGCACGTTGAAGACGGGATCGCTCATGCCAAACCTCCTGATGCCGAGGGCACCGGAGCGCAGTCGCAGCTCGCCCGCTCGATGATGCCCACCAGCGGCGCGCAGATCTCCGGCCGGCCGCTGCAGCAGTCCTGGACCAGGAAGGACAGCAACGCCCGCACGCCGTCGAGATCGGCGGAATAGAGGATCGAGCGGCCCTCCCGCCGCGACCGGATCAGCCCGGCGCGGCTGAGGATGCCGAGATGGGTCGAGAGCGTGGTGCTGGGCACGCCGACCCGCTCCGCCACGGTCCCAGCCGGCACGCCGTCGGGCCCGGCCTGGACCAGCAGGCGGAAAACGGCCAGCCGGGTCGACTGGGCCAGGGCGCCGAGCCCCTCGATCGCTGCGATCTCATTCATATTTCTAGAATTGCAGAAATATGGAATTGAAGCAAGCCACGATAGTACGGACCTATCGGATTTTCGTCTAATTTCCTGCAGTTGTCGCCGGAATCCACAGGCTGGAGGAGCAAATGTCATCCGGACGATACGGTTGTTAAACCGAACCGTCATCTTCCCCTTGTAGGGAACGGTCCCGTCGCCGCCGTCGCGGACGTGCAGGGCGGCCAAGGGGAGACAAACATGACCGTCGTGACCAAGCTGTCGGCGGCCGCCTTCGCGCTGGCTGCCGCCGCAGTATTTGCGCAGCCGGCCCAGGCGGCCGAGCGCACCAAGTTCGAGTTCTGGTACGGGCTGACCGGCGACCTGGAGCAGCGGGTGCAGGACACCTGCAAGCGCTTCAACGACAGCCAGGCCGATTTCGAGGCCGTCTGCGTCGGCCAGGGCGGCTATCCGAACGCGGTGCAGAACGCCATCGCCGCCTACCGCGCCCAGAAGCAGCCGACCGTGGTGCAGGTGTTCGACGCCGGCACGCTGGACCTGATGCTGTCCGGCGCCTACGTCCCGGCCCGCAAGCTGATGGCCGACAACGGCTACGACATCAAGTGGGACGACTATTTCCCCGGCATCGCGAACTACTACGCGACGTCGAAGGGCGAGCTGATGTCGTTCCCGTACAATTCCTCGACGGCGCTGTTCTACTGGAACAAGGACGCCTTCGCCAAGATCGGCCGCGACAAGGGCCCGGAGACCTGGGAGGACGTCGAGCAGATCTCCCGCCAGCTGAAGGCCGCCGGCTACGACTGCCCGATGGCCTTCAACTTCGACCCCTGGCAGAACCTGGAGCAGTTCTCGGCGATCCACAACCAGCCGATCGCCAGCAAGAACAATGGCTATGACGGGCTCGACGCCGAGCTGGTCTTCAACAAGACCAAGTTCGTCGACTACGTCACCTTCGTGAAGAAGATGTACGACGAGCATCTGTTCGTGCTGAAGACCAAGGAAGGCGGCCAGGACATCGTCCCGGCCTTCGCCTCCGGCACCTGCCAGATGATCCAGACCTCGGTCGCCGATCACGGCACCATCAGCAAGCTGGCCGCGCCCGACATGCATTGGGACGTGGTGATGCTGCCGGTCTTCGCCGGCACCGAGCGCAAGAACTCGCTGGTCGGCGGCGCCTCGCTGTGGGTCCTCGCCGGCAAGTCGGACGCCGAATACAAGGGCGCCGCGGCCCTGCTGAACTTCATCGCCCAGCCCTCCTCGGTCGAGTGGTGGTCGACCGTCACCGGCTACATCCCGGTGACCAATTCCGGCTTCCAGGCGATGAAGGCCGCCGGCTTCTACGACAAGGCCCCCTACAAGGGCCGCGAGGTGGCGATCGCCAGCCTGACCTACACCCCGACCACCCCGATCTCGCGCGGCATCCGCCTCGGCGGCTACATCCAGATCCGCAAGGAGGTCCAGGACGCCTTCCAGGCGATCATCGCCGGCAAGGTCTCGGTGCAGGACGGCCTCGACCAGGCGGTGGAGCGCGGCAACGTGATCCTGCGCCGCTTCGAGAAGACCTACGCCGGCAAGCAGCTGCTCTGACCCGGCGCAGCCCCCTCACCCTCCCGGCCCACGGGAGGGTGAGGGGTGCACCCTGCCCCTTCTCCACCAGCCGCCTCGGACCCGATGGAAAAACGCGCCCACTTCAAGAACCGGACGCTGGCCTGGCTCCTGATCACGCCGCAGTTGCTGCTGGTGTTCCTGTTCTTCTACTGGCCGGCCGGCGAGGCGCTGTACTGGGCCTTCACGCTGGAGCAGCCCTGGGGCGGCGGCAATCAATGGGTCGGGCTGGAGAATTTCCAGGCGCTCCTGAGCGACAGCGCCTATTGGGGCTCGATCGGCGTCAGCTTCGCCTATGCCCTGCTGGCCACCGGCATCGCCATGGCCGGCGCCCTGGTCCTGGCCCTGTTCGTCGACCGCCAGTTGCGCGGCTTCCAGGCCTACCGCTCGGTCTTCGTCTGGCCCTACGCCATCGCGGCCCCTGCCGCCGCCGTGGCCTTCCGCTTCATCTTCGCGCCCGAGAGCGGCATGATCGGGGCGCTGAACGCCCTGTGGCCCGGCCTGTGGAACCCGGTGCTGAACGGCACCCAGGCCCTGCTCATGGTGGTGCTGTGCCACGCCTGGATCTGGATCGGCTACAACTTCATCTTCTTCCTGGCGGCGCTGCAGTCGATCCCGCGCAGCCTGATCGAGGCCAGCGCCATGGACGGGTCGGGCGCGCTGCGCCGGATGGCCGACATCCAGCTGCCGCTGATCGCGCCGACCCTGTTCTTCCTGATGGTGATCAACCTCACCGGCAGCTTCACCGACAGCTTCGGCATCGTCGACATCATGACCGAGGGCGGCCCCGCCCGCGGCACCGAGGTCATGGTCTACAAGATCTATTTCGACGGCTTCAAAGGCCTCGACTACTCGGGCGCCGCCGCCCAGAGCATCGTGTTGATGCTGCTGGTCATGGTCCTCACCTTCGTCCAGTTCCGCTGGGTCGAACGCCGAATCCACTACAGCTGAGGGAGGACGGCGATGATAGAACGCACCCCAATCCTGAACGCGCTGACGCATCTGATCCTGATCACCGGCCTGGTGCTCGTGCTGCTGCCCTTCGCCATCGTGCTGGCGGCCGCGACCAAGGACATCCAGGGCGTCAACCAGGTGCCGATGAGCCTGATCCCCGGCGGCCATCTGATCGACAACCTGGCGGCGGCCTGGGACCAGGCGGAGTTCGGCCCGAAGCTGCTGAACAGCCTGATCGTCGCGGTCGGCGTCACCGCCGGCAAGATCGTCCTGGCGGCGCTGACCGCCTTCTCGATCGTGTTCTTCCGCTACCGCGCGCGGATGGTGGTGTTCTGGCTGATCTTCACCACGCTGATGCTGCCGCTCGAGGTCCGCATCGTGCCGACCTATTCGATCGCGGCGAATGCGCTGTCGCCGTTCCAGAGCATGCTCGCGGCCATCGGGCTGCAGGTTGACCTGCAGTGGAACCTGCTGAACTCCTACACCGGCCTGATCCTGCCGCTGATCGCCACGGCCACCGGCACCTTCCTGTACCGCCAGTTCTTCCTGACCGTGCCGGACGAGCTCCTGGAAGCCTCCAAGATGGATGGCGCCGGCGCCATGCGCTTCTTCGCCGAGATCCTGATGCCGCTGTCGCGCACCAACATGCTGGCGCTGGCCGCGATCCTCTTCGTCTACAGCTGGAACCAGTATCTCTGGCCGCTGCTGGTCACCACCGACCAGTCCTTCAGCACTGCGGTGGTCGAGCTGAAGCGCCTGATCCCGACCAACCAGGGCGGCCTGCCGGAATGGAACATCGCCATGGCCGGCACCCTGATCGTGATGATCCCGCCGCTGCTGGTGGTCGCGCTGATGCAGCGCTGGTTCGTGCGCGGCCTGATCGCCACCGACAAGTGAGGAGAAACCCATGGCCCACATCGCCATCCGCGGCGTGCGCAAGAGCTACGGCAAGACCCCGGTGGTGCACGGCGTCGACCTGGACCTGCCGTCCGGCACCTTCGCCGTGATCCTCGGCCCGTCCGGCTGCGGCAAGTCGACCCTGCTGCGCATGATCGCCGGGTTGGAGGAGGTCACCGAGGGCGAGATCGCGATCGGCGGCCGGGTGGTGAACAAGCTGGAGCCGCGGGAGCGCGGCTGCGCCATGGTGTTCCAGAACTACGCCCTGTACCCGCACATGACCGTGGCCCAGAACATGGGCTACGCGCTGAAGGTCGCCGGCGTGCGGAAGGCCGAGCGCATGGCCAAGGTGCGCGAGGTGGCGAAGCTGGTCGGACTCGAGGACTTCCTCGACCGCAAGCCGGCCGCCCTGTCCGGCGGCCAGCGCCAGCGCGTCGCCATGGGCCGCGCCATCATCCGCGAGCCGGAGGTGTTCCTGTTCGACGAGCCGCTGTCCAACCTGGACGCCAAGCTGCGGGTGCAGATGCGAGTCGAGATCCGCCGCCTGCACCGGCGCCTGGGCGCCACCTCGGTCTTCGTCACCCATGACCAGGTCGAGGCGATGACCCTGGCCGATGTGCTGATCGTGATGAACAAGGGCGTGGTCGAGCAGATCGGCCGGCCGGCCGAGATCTACAACCACCCGCGCACCCGCTACGTCGCCAGCTTCATCGGCTCGCCGGCGATGAACTTCATCGAGGGCCGCATCTTCGCCCCCGGCCAGTTCGGCTTCGACGAGACCAAGACGATCGCGATCGACCCGGCCGATGGCGGCCGCTTCGTCGAGCGCTCGACCACGCTGGGCATCCGGCCGGAGCTGGTGGAGATCGTGCCGACCGACCACTCCGGCGCGCTGGTCGCCACGGTCGACTTCATCGAGGAGCTGGGCGCCGGCCGGGTGATCCACACCGACATCGACGGCCTGTCCTTCGCGGTCACCACCGGGGCCGAGGCCGACTACACCCCCGGCCAGCCGCTGGGCCTTTACCTGCCGCCGTCGCAGCTGCATTTCTTCGACCCGCACACCGGACTGCGGCTCGATGCCGACCTGCCGGTCGAGCATCGCTTCGCCGTCGCCACCGCCGCCGCCTGACCTTCCGCTTCAGCGAGACATCGCCATGACCGAGATCATCACCGCCATAGGCTTCTCCACCGGCGTCAGCGGCAAGGGCAACCTGTCGCGCCTGGATGCCAGCCTCGGCCGCATCGCCGCGCTCGGCGCCGACGCGGCCGAGCTGTCGCTTTACGGCGAGGACCTGATCGCCGGCGGCCGCGTGCTGCCCGACCGGGTGCACAAGCTGGAGCAGATCGTCCGCCGCCACGACCTGCGCTACACCGTGCACGGCCAGATCGTCTCCAACTTCATGGACACGGAGCACCTGCCGCTGCAGAAGGCGGTGGTCCGGGCGATGCTGGAGCTGTGCGACCAGGTCGGCGCCGGCGTGCTGGTGCATCATTGCGGCAAGGCGGCGATGACCGACCAGGCCGGCCGCGACCGGCTCGACGCGATCGAGCGCGAGGCCCTGGCCGAGCTGGCCGATGTGTCCCGCGGCTACGGCGTCAAGCTGGCCTTCGAGAACATCTTCGCCATGGATGACGGCGAGTACCGCCAGACCCCGGCCGAGGTCGCCGACACGGTGCGGGCCGTGGACCACCCGAATCTGTGCACGCTGATCGACTTCAGCCACGCCTATATCGAGTGCACCCGCCGCGGCCTGGACTGGCGCGCCCAGATCCGCAGCATGGCCTCGGCCACCGGCCATCTGCACGTCCATGACAGCTTCGGCCGGCCCTACACCATGACGAAGTTCTACGAGCCGTCCGAGGCGGTGGCGCTGGGCATCGGCGACCTGCACCTGCCGCTGGGCTGGGGCGACATCGCCTGGGAGGAGATCTTCACCGAGCTGCGCTTCCAGCCCGACACGGTGATGATCCTGGAGCTGAATGCCGACCGCTACGATGCCGAGCTGGCCGAGAGCCTGGCCCGCGCCCGGCGCCTGGCCGATCTGGTCAACCAGCGCGCGATCGCGGCCTGATGCGGGAGATCATCACCCGGCGGGCCGGCGTGCTGCCGGCCCCCGACCCGATCCTGCTGGCCGACGCTGCCCTGGCGCCGGACGACGCGCATGACCGCTTCGCCGCCCAGGTGCCGGCGCTCAACGCGGTCGAACACCGCCCGGCTCCGCCCCACCCCAGCATGGGGGACCGGCCGGTCGGGGCGCGGCTGCGCGTCGTCGCCTGGAACGCCGAGCGGCTGAAGTACCACGCCCCCTCCGCCGCCCTGCTGCGCGCCAGCGGCGCCGCCTGCGCCGATGTGGTGCTGCTGACCGAGGCCGATATCGGCATGGCCCGGTCCGGCAACCGGCACACGGTGCGCGACCTGGCCGAGGCGCTGGGCATGGGCTGGGCCTATGGCGCCGAGTTCGTCGAGCTCGGCCTCGGCGATTCCCGCGAATGCGAATGGCATGCCGACGAGGACAACCGGGTCGGGCTGCACGGCAACGCCATCCTCAGCCGCCATCCGCTGCTGGACCCGGTGATCATCCCGCTCGACGCCGGCGGCACCTGGTTCGCCGGCCGCAGCGGCAACCAGCGCCGGCTGGGCGGACGCATGGCGATCGCCGCCCGGCTCGACGCGCCGCGGCCGCTCTGGCTGGTCGCGGCCCATCTCGAGAGCCACAGCGACGCCGCCGACCGCGGCCGCCAGGGCGAGCGGCTGGT